>JAMPYE010000569.1 GCA_023700825.1 Thermoanaerobaculia bacterium
CGTTCCGGCGAAAGGAGTCACCGTACAGAGTGGGGCGAAGTCGATCTCGATCGAAGGGAAGGACTTCGCGGACGCCCTGTTCGCCGTCTGGCTCGGGAAGTACCCGGTAGACGAGAAACTGAAGGACGGAATGCTGGGAATGTAGTGAAGTAGGTCCAAGGTCAGAGGTCAAAGGTCAAAGCAGGCAAGAGTGCCCGCGCGGTTCGCGCGGGCATTCTCTTGAGCGTGAGTTAGGCGCAAATCGTCGCCGCCCCCGGTCTTCGGCCGTGGGCTAAGGTCGGCCGTCGCTACGCGACGCCCCGGATGCGAGTGGCCCACCGCCTGCTCGTCGCCTATCGCCCCTCGCCTGCTTTGACCTCTGACCTCTGACCTTTGACCTGCTTCACCGGGCGATGTGCTCGTTCACGTCGGGATCCTCGAGGAGCACGGCGCCGGCGATCTCGATGAACCGGTCGCAGGCGACGCTCGCGATGGCTTCCGCCTTCGACATGACGTTCCCGAGCATCGCGCGGTCCTTCACGGGGGAGTCGGCCGGCTCGAGGAAGGTGAGCTCGATCTCGCCATTCACCAGCTTCGCGCGGATCACGGCGGCGCAGCGCGTTGAAGGGTCGACCTCGTGCCCCCAGTCGCCGAGGCTGACGGCCGTCACGATGCTTCGCTCGCCGTGCTGTGTAGGCTCGAGCGCCGCGTAGTAGAAGGCGACAGTTTCGCCGTGGTCGTGAACGAAGCCGAAGCTCGCGCGACGATCCTTCCCACAGCAGCGACAAGGCTCGACGTTGACGGTCGCTCCCGGCTCGACGTTCAGCATCGAGACGATTCTACGGCCCCCGGCGCTACGACGGAACTCTCGAACGATCCCTTACGCGTGGCTGAGCTCGGCGACAGGAGCACCCTTCTTCGCGCGCAACGCCTCGACGTACTTCACGACGGTGCGGTACTGGCCCTCGCCATCGAGCCCGGCCTCGGCGATCACGTGCGGCCCCTGGCCGCTGCCGAGGAAGTGGCCGCGTTTGAAGGGATGAAGCGAAAGCTCTCGCCCGAAGTCGGAGCGGATCCATCGGTACATCGTCGCCATCGTGAACCCGGTGATCGCCATCGCCTGCTGCGCCTTGCGCTCCGGGAAGATCCGCTCCCGCTCGGAGGGTGAGAGCCGGTCGAAGAGCTCCGCGCTCGCGACGTAGTAGACGTCGAGATCGATGCCGTCGCGAACGAGGCGCGGCAGCGCCTCCTCGATGAAGGCGTACGCAACGCCCGACTCCTGCAGGACGATCGTCCCGTCGGACTCCCCTTTTGCCTTCCGGAGCTGGTAGACGCCGTTGGCTGCGTCTTTCGCCGGAGCGAGCCCAAGCGCCTCCCGATTGGGTACCGTCTCGTTCGGGCGGGTGACGAACGGCACGATCACCGCGGGACGCTTCGCGAGCGCGGCCGAGAACAGGTGGAAGATCTCGGACGGCTCCCACGGGGTCAGCGTGATCATGGTACCGGGGGGGAAGTTCTCCTGCACCAGCTGAAGAGGCTGCGGGTCGGCGTGCGTCGGGCCGTCTTCGCCGGTCTTGAGCCCCGCGTGCGCGCAGATGAGGATCATCGGCTTGAACGGCTCGCGGGCGATCGCCTCGCGCGCCTGGTTGCCGATCGCGTGAAGCCGCATCGCGATGTGACCGAGCGGCGCTATGAAGGCGCCGTACGACGACGCGACGCCGAGGTGGTGCCCGTAGGCAGCCAGGCCCGACAGCACGCCGCTGATCGCGTCCTCGCAGATGCCGCCGATCGAGAGGGTGCGCGACTCGGGGTTGGTACGGGCGTTGTAGAAGCCGCCCTGGAAGCCCTTCGCTCCCTCGTTGATCGACGTCGACCCGAGCAGATCCGCCGCTGCCACGAACATCGAGCCCTTGCTGAGGCGGTTGTAATGCCCGACCGCCTTGCCGAGCTCGGCGCGCAGCGTCGTAGAAGCCCCGGGTGCGAGCATCAGCTCCTCGGGGACGCGCCCTTCCCTCGCGGCGGCGTAGATCGTCTCCACCGAGCGCTCCGGCGCGCGGAGCGTGCGCTGGTCGGCGTCGAGACGCGCGATCGACTTGCGAAGGCGCCCGGCGAGCATGTCGACCACGCCGCGGTTCGCCTCGAGGACCTCGCGCAGCACGCTGAGCGACTGCCAGAAGCAGCTCTCGACCGTCGCGGAGTCCTTGCCGGACGCGCAGCGCGGCATCCCGACTTCGCAGGTCGGCACCTTCAGATCGACCTCGTCGACGAGAGGCTCGAGCGAGTCGTAGAAGCCGGCCGAGCACATCTTGTGTCCTGCGCCATGCGAGGCGCGGCCTTCGATCCCGTACTGCCACCCCTTCACCGTGCGATAGATGATCGCGGTCGGCTGGCCGTTCTCGATCGCAAGCGCCATCCGCTGCGCCGTGACGATCTGCTGGAAGTCCTTGCCGTCCGGCACGAGGATCACGTTCCAGTCGTTGATGTGGAAGAACTCCGCCGGCTCCCACTGCACGTAGTCGCCGCGCGTCTGGCCCTCGCGGGTCACATGCTCGGAATCGATCGACGCCTGGTTCCAGTCGAGATGGAGGATGACGTTGCCGAGCGACGCCGTGCCGGCGAACGCGACCGACTCGGCGACGCGGCCCGGCGTGAGCCCGCCTTCGCCTTCGATGATGTGGACCTTCGGCGACTTCTCGGTGCCGTAGGCGTCGATGGCTCCGAGCCCGAGGCCCATCGACGAGGCGACACCAACACCCGAAGCGCCCGTGGCCAGCTTGACGAACGGAGTCGCCGGGGTCGGGTGGCCGTCCAGCGCCTTCGCGCGGAACTGCCGGAGCAACGGAGTGTCGAGGGTCGGATTACGGCGGAAGCCGAGCAGATCCTCGAGGCGCAGCTGGTACGCCTCGTCTGCGGGAAGCAGCTCCGGCGCTCCGATTCGCGCGATCTCGTTGCGCAGGGCCCACATCGCGTACAGCCCCATCGCCTTGTGGCCGGCGGCGTAGGAGATCACGTCGGCGTCGGACCGGTCGGGGCGCGAGACGTCGTAGGCCATCGCGTCGAACAGGAGCGCGGTGACGATCCGGCCGGAGGAAATCGATCCGCCCGGGTGCCCCGACATCGGCACGTAGTTGTAGAGGATCGCGCAGAGCGACCTGTAAAGCGCATCGTAGGACTCGAACTCGGCGAGCTCCGTGCGCGAGAGCGGCTGCGGCAGCCCTGCCTTCGTGACGTCGGTGAACACGGTGCTTCGCTTGACGAGCGGGTCAGTCA
>JAMPYE010000570.1 GCA_023700825.1 Thermoanaerobaculia bacterium
AACCGCAACATGCTGCAGGTCACGAACGAAGACCGGACGAAGGTCTACGCCACCGTCCTGTCGGTTCCTCACGCGCTTCCGGCGACGGAGGAGGAGAAGCACACGAAGTTCATCTTCTACCCGGCGAGTAACGGCGCCCCGAGAGCGCTTCGAACCTGGTTCGCTCCCGATTCGACGAGCGACGGCGGACACGACATCGTCTACCCCGAACGGCGCGCGATGCAGATCGCATCCGCGGCGATGACGCCGGTCGTGGCCTATAAGGACGAGACGCCGCCCGAGGAACTGAAGACGGCCCAGCTCGAAGTCGTGACGCCGGACCAGAAGATCGCCACGTACGTCGAACCGGCGCCCACGGAGACGCAGAAGGTCGCGAGTATGGCGGAAGGAGCCGAGTTGCCGCGAACGGCTGGCAACGGCCCGCTTCTCCTGACGTTCGGATTGCTGCTCGTCGTCGGGGCCCTGGGTCTGCGCGCCGTCCGATCAGCGTAGTCTCCCGGGTGTAAGCCTTCGCCGCGAAGCCGCTCCGCCGGTTCGAGGCCGCCTGGACTCGAGGGGTTGCGGGCAGGTCATTTCCCGGCTGAGCCTTCGCGGCGAAGTTTTCGGGGCGCGAGTGCGGATCTCGGAGCGCGTCAATTCATCGCCCATCAGCGCTTCGAATCCCGCTCGCTTTCACGTGCAGTTGCTCTGAAGCTCTCTTGCGTACTTCGCGGCTGAGGCGGGCGAAGCGTCGCTTCGGCCGCGCTCTCACGCCACACTCGCGTTGCTACCACTCGCCGGCGACCGAAGCCGTCGCACGGCGACCGACCCTCCCAGCTACTTGCCGTCCGGCTTTCCGTGAACTCCCGGAGGGACGGATTCCGTCGTCGCGGTATCATGTGGCCTCGGCACGACGGCGATGTGGAGGAATGCGGCGGTATTCGTGGTGTGCTACATCCTGGCGGTCACCCTCGGGGTGTTCGCCGGGGCGAATCTCGTCGCCTTCGCGCTTCCTGCGCTTCCACTCTTCGTCCTTGCCTGGCTCGCGCTCGCGCTCGACCGTGACAAGTGGATCGCGGAGGCGGTTCCCATCCCCGAGCCTCCGTCGCCGAAACGAAGGCACGAGCCCGCGCTCGATCGCATCGCCGAGCTCGCCGACGTCGGCGTCGTGCAGATGTCGCGCGACGGGACGCTCGAATTCGCGAGCCGTCGCGCACGCGAGCTCCTCGGTTTCGAGAGCGAGTCCGCCGAGAGCGAGCACTGGCCGGCGATCGCCCAGGCGATTCGGCGGCGCTCCGATCCGAACGAGACCTCCGGAGGCATCTACGAAGTCGAAGCGGCGAGCGGGTCGCGGCTGCTCAACTTCAAGATCCATCCGGTCTACGAAGAGGAATGGACCGGGTACCTCGTTCAGATCCGCGACCGCCGCGCGCTTGCGGCCCTCGAGAGCGATCTGCGGACCGCGGCGCGACAGCGTGCACTGAACCAGGTGTTCGTCGGGATCGCGCACGACGCCCGCGGAGCGCTTAACGCAGCAGTCCTGAATCTCGAGAGCCTGAAAGTGGAAGCGCAGGAGCAGAGCCTCGAGTCGGCCCTTCTCGTCCGGATCGCGGTGGTTCGCGACGAACTCGACCGCCTCCACCGCACGCTCGAGATGCTGCTCGGGGAGACCGTCTCCGAGGACGCGCAGAGGCAGGACCTCGATCTCGAGGAGGTCGTGCGCGCGGTCTCCGCGTTGCTCGAGACCAAGGCGCAGCAGCAGGGTGTCGCCATCGGCTGCTCGCGCGGCGGATGGGCGCGAGTCTCGGCGCGGCCCGACAGGCTTCGTGAGGCCGTGCTCATTCTGGCGATCAACGCTCTCGAGTCGATGCCGGGAGGGGGATCGCTGCGTTTCGTGACTGGAAACAGCGACGGGTGGGCGCATCTCGAGGTGATCGACACGGGTGGCGGAATCGGAGCGGACGTTCTTCCGCGGATCTTCGAGTTGCACTACACCACCAAGCCGCAGGGTACGGGCGTCGGACTCTGGGCAGCGCGCTCCATCGTAGAATCCGAACGGGGACAACTCGACGTGGCGACGACCGGCACCGGGGGGACGACGTTCCGCCTGTCGTTGCCGCTCGTGAAGGAGAGCTGAGTGCCTACGGCCATCATTGTGGAAGACGATCATTCGTCGAGAGCGGCGCTGGGCGATCTGGTGCGGCGCGAGGGCTTCGAGGTCGCGCTCGCGGCGTCGCTGACCGAGGCGCGCACGCTGCTGCAGACGGAGCAGCCCGACGTCATTCTCTGCGACCTCATGCTCCCTGACGGCCGCGGCACCGACCTGCTTTCCGAAACGAGAGGCCCCGACAGCGCCGAGTTCATCCTCGTGACGGGCAATGCGACGCTCGAAAGCGCCGTGGAGGCCCTGCGCCTCGGTGCGCACGACTACCTGACGAAGCCGGTGGACGTCTCGCGCCTCCGCAGTCTGCTCGCCGGCGTGCGCCGGACGCGCCGGCTTCGGACGGAAGTGCGGACGCTGCGCAGCCGTCTTCGCGAGATGGGGCGCTTTGGTTCACTGGTGGGCGCCTCCGCGGCGATGCAGAAGGTCTACACGCTGATCGAAAAAGTAGCCCCCTCGGAGGCCTCGGTGCTGATCTTCGGCGAGAGCGGCACGGGAAAGGAGCTCGTGGCGCGGAGCATCCACGATCTCAGCCTTCGCAGTGGCGGCCCGTACATGCCGATCAACTGCGGGGCGATTTCGGCGAACCTCATGGAGAGCGAGCTATTCGGTCATGAGAAGGGCGCGTTCACCGGCGCCGCTTCGCGCAAGAAAGGGCTCTTCGAGGTGGCGAGCGGCGGAACGCTGTTCCTGGACGAAGTCACCGAGATGCCGCCGGAGTTGCAGGTCAAGCTGCTCCGCGTGCTGGAGACGCGCGAGGTGCTTCACGTCGGAGGCACCGAGACCGTGCCCGTCGACGTACGGATCGTCGCGTCGACGAATCGCGTGCCCGAGCTCGCCGTCGAGGAAGGCAAGCTCCGCCAGGACCTCTACTACAGGCTGCGTGGATTTCCGATCGAGCTCCCTCCTCTTCGCGCGAGAAACGGCGACATCGAGGAGATCGCGAGTGTCGTCCTGGAGGAGCTGAACGCGCAGAGCCAGGCAGAAAAGCGCCTCTCGGACGACGCGATCGGGGCGATGAAGCGCTACGACTGGCCGGGCAACGTGCGCGAGTTGCGCAACGCGTTGCAGCAGGCGTTCCTGATGGCCGACGAGATCATCG
>JAMPYE010000571.1 GCA_023700825.1 Thermoanaerobaculia bacterium
TCGACGCGATCTCGCTCGAGTCGATGACGCTCCACGCGGCGCTCGGCCCCGGCTCGCTCGAGACGATCGCCGCGTTCGTCGCGTCGAAGGACGCAGCCGTCGTCGGACCGGGACTGCCCGACGACGAGCCGTCGTACGCCGCGATCCGCGAGCTCGTGTCGACGATCGAGATCCCCTGCGTCCTCGACGCCACGGCCGTGAACGCGTTTCAGGGACGCGCCGGCGAGATGAACCGTGGCGAGAGGCCGCGCGTGATCACGCCGCACCCCGGCGAGCTCGCGCGCCTCGTAGGCTCGACCACCGCGGAGATTCAGAACGACCGTGTCTCGGCGGCGCGCGACGCGGCATGCCTCACGCGCACGGTCGTCGTGCTCAAGGGCCACCAGACGCTCGTCGCGAATCCCGACGGCATCGTCACCGTCAATCCCACCGGGAATCCCGGCATGGCGACGGGAGGGATGGGCGACGTGCTCGCGGGTGCGATCGCCGCGCTCATGGCGCGCGGGCTCGACCCCTTCGAGGCGGCGCGCGCGGGAGTCTTCCTTCACGGCCTCGCGGGCGATCTCGTGCGTGACGGGAAGTCCGACACGGGGCTCGCGGCGAACGACGTCGCGGAAATGCTCCCCGGCGCGATCGAGGAGCTGCGCAGGCGGGTGCCGTAATGCGCGAGTGGATCTGCGAAACCGAGGAGGCGACCGAGGTGGCGGGGCGCGAGATCGCCGCGGCGCTGCCGCAGGATGCCGTCGTCCACCTGGTCGGCGACCTCGGTGCGGGCAAGACCTTTCTCGCGCGGGCGATCGCCGCGGCGCGCGGCGCCTCACGCATCGAGGTCGCGTCGCCGACCTTCGCGATCCTGCACGAGTATCCCGTCCCCGACGGCCCGCCCGTCATCCACATCGACGGTTACCGCCTCTCCGAATCGCATCGTGAATGGCTCGAGATCGGCATCGACGAGATCCTCGCCGCGCCGGGGCTCAAGTTGATCGAGTGGCCCAAGGCCAGTTTCTCGGAGTTCGAGACGGGCCACTGGGACGTGCGGATCGAAGTTCGCGACGACGACGCGCGCGTCGTCACTCTCACGCGCGCTTGCTGACGATCTCGATCCCCCGAAGCGCAGCGGTGATAGGCTTTAGGCTGAAGAATCGTCAACCTTGATACCGGAGGTGTCATGCGCAATTCATTCCGTAGTGCGAATGTCCTGGCCGTCGCTCTTTTCTTCGCGATCGCGCCGTTCACCATGGCTCAGGAAACCCCGTCCGTCAGCAGCGAGTCTCCCGCTCTCGATCAGGCAAAACTCGCCGGCATCGCCGTCGACTTCAAGGCGATCGAACGGATCGCCGACCTCTGCGAGAACTTCGAGGCCTGCAATCCGGTCATCCGCAAGATCACCGACCAGAATCTCGAGATGCTGCGCGAGGCGCGCAACGACGGCAGTTATCGCTGGGCGAGCTTTCAGCGCGTCGAAGCGCGTCGCTCCGAGAAGGAGACCGACATCAATCGCGTCCACAGCGAGCAGGACCTCGACGTGATCGAAGTGACCGGGAAGCGCGCCTACAGCGTGGTCGTGTCCGTGCCGAAGAAGCGAGGCGTGTTCCTGGCGAACAGCAAAGTCTTCGTTCGCGACATCACCGCCGAGCAGACCTCCGCGGACGGGACGACGACCACCAAGGAGATTCCCGTCGGCGTCTGGGTCGACCCGGGCGACTCGCACACCGTACCTCTCGACGAGATCTCCTCGTCCACGAAAGCAAAGATCCGCGTCGGCGTCTCGGCTGGTGGAACGAAGGCCGTCGCCTCCGCGGCGCTGCTCCAGGCGGGGCTCGTCGACGACCCGCAGAATCCGTACTACCCGGCCGTGAAGCGCTTCAACGCGATCGCGGCGATCGCGAACGAGAAGAGCCCGAGCCGTGGCCAGCTCAAGACCGTCGCGCAGGAAGCCTATCTCGAAGTCCCGGGCGAGATGGAGAAGTTCACCGCGGCCCGCGACGCGAAGATCCTCCGCATGAAAGAGCTCGCCGAGACGGGCGAGAAGTCCGGAATGATCGCCCTCGGAGACGCAACGCCCGACGTCGTGCACGAGATCGCCGAGGCGAACAAGCTCCTCTCCGGCACCGTCGAGCAGCAGGCCGCGGGACGAGCGCTTCTCGAAGCCCTCGTGTTGAAGCTTTCCCCGCCGGTCCCGCCCGCCGCGACTCCCGCGCCGGACGCAGTGCCGCCTGCGACGAACTGAACGGGAGCGAAGACACGAGACCCGATCCGGTGGCGGCCCCGCTTCGCGGGGTTGCCACCGGCTGGAATGTGGCGCAGGCACTCCTGCCTGCGCGTCGCCGCAGGCGACCTGCGGATTCCGGCTTGGTGCCTCGACGGTGCGGCGCTTCGCGCCGCGCGCAGGCAGGAGTGCCTGCGCCACATGGGGCGTCGCCTCTCGCCTGCTTTGGCCTTTGACCTATGGCCTCTGACCTGCTCCTCAGATCTCGCCGCGCCAATCGCTGCCGTGCGCGTGGAAGGCGTCGCGGATCGTCGCAAGAGTCTCGGCGTCGAGCGGCCCGAGCGACACGGCGTCGACTGCCTCGCGCAGCCGTTCGGGGCGAGCCGTTCCGAGCACCGAGCATCCGACGCCCGGCGCCCATGTGGCGAAGCGGAGCGCGATCTCGAACCATCGATCGCCGAAGTCGAGCCCCATCGCCCTCATCCGGAGCCAGTAGCTCTCGGCGTAGTCGCCGTCGGGACGCTTGGCGAATCGCCATGGCGCGTTCGCCACGGGACGCTTCGCGATGAACCCCACGCCCCGGCGCTCCGCCTCCGGCGCGACCCGTTCGAGCGCACCCTGGTCGAAGATGTTCACCGACGCCATCAGCGTGCCGTAGCGCCGCGACTCGAGCGCCAGATCGAGCGCCTCGTTCTCTCCCGAATAGCCGGCGACTCCGACCTTTCCCGAGGCCACCGCGTCGGCGAGCGCCGCGGCGATGTCGTCGCGACGCAGCGTCTCGACAGGACAGGAGTGGAGCAGTGCGATGTCGATGCGCTCGGTCCGGAGCAGCCCGAGGGCGCGGTCGATTCCGCGCGCGATCGAGTCACCGGTCCAGTCGGGAACCCCTTCGACACCGTAACCGAGCTTGGTCGACAGCACGAACTCGCCGCGCCGATGCGCGAGATGATGCCCGATCCTCTGCTCGGCGATGCCGTACCCCGGGGCGGCGTCGATGAGCGTGAGCCCGAGGTCGATCGCCTCGTTCAGCA
>JAMPYE010000572.1 GCA_023700825.1 Thermoanaerobaculia bacterium
CGCCTTTTCGAAGTGGTGCTCGCGCAGATCGAGCACGAGGAGCTGGCCGCCGGGCTTCAGGATGCGGAAGGCCTCGTCGACCGCCGTCTGCGGGTGCGCGGCGTGGTGCAGCGCCTGCGAGAGGATCGCGAGGTCGACGGATCGGTCGGGCAGCGGCACCTGCTCGATGTCGCCGAGCTTGTAGGTCAGGTTGGCGAGGCCGTTCTTCTTCGCGAGTTCGGTGCCGACCTCGACCATCTTCGGCGAACTGTCGATGCACCACACGCGCTCGGCGCGGTGGGCGAGGAGTTGCGAGACGAGGCCTTCGCCGGCGCCGAGATCGGCGACGGTGATCGCAGGCACGAGGCGCAACGCGAGATGGCCGAGCGCCTCCCACGAACGACCCGGACAGTAGCCTTTGCCCAGCCGGCCGGCGATGAGGTTGAAATACTGCTCCGAGACGCGCCGTCGCTTCTGGAGGATGCGATCGAGATTGTCCCGGTCCTCCTTCGACTCGGGCAGTTCTGCGACGGATTCGCACGCGGCCTTGAGGAGCGCGTGCTGTTTCGGCGGGAGCGTGGCCCGCAGCGAGTAGAACGCTTTCTTGCCCTCGCGCCGGTCGGTGACGAAGCCCGCCTGGCGGAGCAGCGCGAGCTGGGAGGAGATGCGCGACTGCGCCATGCCGAGGATTTCCTGGAGCTCGGCGACGGAGAGTTCCTCTTTGAAGAGGAGCGCGAGCAGGCGCAGGCGCGTCGAGTCAGAGAGAATTTTGAGGCTGTCCCAGGAAGTGCTCACAAAGCGCCGCAACGTGTAGGCGGCGGGGCGCGGCGAGGCGAGGAATCTCTTTTTGCGCGGCGAGCGCCGCGTTGACCCGCGGGCCGGCGCCGGCATGCTGGGGGTGCACACCCTGATTCCCATGGACGACTCCAATCCTCCTCCGGCCGCGACCCCCGTCGCTGTTTCTGAAGACAAGACCGTCGCGATCCTCAGCTACCTGACGGTCATCGGCTTCATCGTCGCGATCGTCCTGCACGGAAACAAGAAGACGCGGCTCGGCGCCTATCACCTGCGGCAGGCGCTCGGCATTTTCCTCACCGGCGTGGTCGCGGGCGTCTGCAACTTCGTCCTGGCTTTCATTCCGATCCTCGGGTGGCTGGCCATCCTCGCGATCTGGGTCGGTTTGGCCGTGCTGTGGATCATGGGCCTCATCGCCGCCGCCAACGGTCAGATCAAGCCCGTGCCTCTGCTCGGCGAACAGTATCAGAAGCTGCTCGGGACGGCGTTCGACTGAGCGACGGAAATTTTCCCGGCCCGAGCACGCCTC
Organism: Thermoanaerobaculia bacterium; assembly: GCA_023700825.1. Classification (GTDB taxonomy): domain Bacteria; phylum Acidobacteriota; class Thermoanaerobaculia; order Gp7-AA8; family Gp7-AA8; genus JACPDH01. Next base: position 1,304 of record JAMPYE010000572.1, read on the forward strand.
GTCGCGCGCGCCGGCAGGGCAGGGCGCGGACACCGCTCCGCGCCACTCTCGCTGAGCGCGTCGCCGGCCGTCACCGCACTTCAACGCAGCAGCGAGCGGACGAACAGGCTGAGCTGCCAGGCGCCGAGAGCCGTGATGCACAAGCCGGAGACGACGTGCATGACGTGCAGCGTCTGCGCATGGAGGCGGTCGCGCAGCACGCCGGCGCCGAGGCTGAGCGCGAGCCACCAGAAGGCCGAGCCGGTGAAAACGCCGCCGACGAGTTCGAGCGCGTGCAGGTGACTGGCGATGCCGCTGCCGAGACCGAGACCCGCGAAGATGGCCACGAAGGCCAGGACGGTGGCGGGACTCGCCAGCGTGAGCGCCAGCGTCGAAAGATACGCGGCGTGCCAACTGCGCTGTTTCGGCGGCGCGGGCGCGGTGGTCGGATCCTGGACGGGCGCCTGGGCGAGTGCGGTCTTCAGGCCCAAGCCGACGAGAAACAGTCCGCCGCCGAGTTGCAGCCAGGTTTCCATGCGCAACAGGAACGAGGAGATCGCCGTCAGGCCGAAGGCGGCCACGAGTCCGTAGAGCGCGTCCGCGGTCGCGGCGCCGAGGCCCGAGACGAATCCGGTCACCCGCCCGTAGACGAGCGTGCGCCGCAGGCAGAGAAAGCCGATCGGACCGACGGGGACGGCGATCGCGAAACCGATGAGCAGGCCTTTGAAAAACATGCCGGCGGGGAGGTCTGCGCAGCTTCGGCGAATGGCGTCGCGTGACAAATCAAAAGCCGGGCGCGGCTGAGCACGGGTGAGCGGCGTGAGATGGATTTGTTTGAACTGTAGGGGCGCAGTCTTGCTGCGCCCTTGCCGCGGCGTTCGCAAGAAGGGCGCAGCAGGACGGCGCCCCTGCCTGCAAGCAGCCCGAGGCGAAAAAAAGGCCGCGACGTGCGTCGCGGCCGAAAATTTTCGGCGGTCGCAGACCGCCGCTACCGGAGCTGTCAGGCTTTGGCTTCGGCGTAGCGGCTGATGCCGGCCACCTGATACTCGTGGGTCGCGCCTGCGATCTTGAGCTTCACGTGCTCGCCGACCTTCTTGCCGAGCAGCGCCTGGCCGAGCGGCGTCTTGTAGGCGATGACATGGCTGTCGGGATCCGAATCCCACGCGCCGAGGACGGTGTAGCGCACGGCCTTGCCGTTGGCCACGTCGCGGAGATCGACGACGGTGCCGACGGAGACCTGTTCGGTCGTCGCATCGGCGAAATCGGAGATGCGCGCGCGGGCGAGGTCGCGCTCGAGCTGCGCCTTTTGCGCCATGAGCACGGACTGGTCCTGCTTCGCCATCTTGAACTCGGAGTTTTCGCGCAGGTCGCCGTGTTCGCGCGCGGTGGCGATGGCCTTGGAATTGTCCGGGATGCGGCGCGAGACGATGTCCTCGTATTCGACGCGTTTCTTCTCGTAGCTGCCGCGCGAGACGATGAGCTGCTCGTCCTTCGCCTCGGCGTCGCCGGCGACGAGCGCCTGGAGCGAGGGGAACAGCTTGATGAAGCGCGCGAGGAGCGACTTCTTCGTCAGTTCCTCGAAGCCCTGGTTGAGGAGGAGCGTGTTCGCGAGGTCGCGGGCGGTCTCGGTGTCGGCCGTCGCGAGCAGGTCGGAGATGAGGTCCGGGTCGTCGCTCAGCGCCTCGGCGAGCGGGATGCGGCGGGTGCCGGCGGATTGCAGCGCCTCGTAGTCGATGGCGAAGAAAATCGCGGAGAGCAGGCGCGGCGTGATGAGGTTGTTGAGGAGCTTCGCGAATTTCTTCGAGTGGCGGTTCTTGATCACCCAGAGCAGCACCGGCGCGCGGAGGTTCTGCTCGGTCTTCCAGCGGACGAGGGTGGCGGCGAGCTCGTCGGACTGGCCGTGCTCGACGAGGAAGTTGATGCACTCGGTGGTGAACTTGCCCTGCGAGGTCTTC
>JAMPYE010000573.1 GCA_023700825.1 Thermoanaerobaculia bacterium
CAGCCTACAAGCTCGGCGCCGACCCGATCTGGATCGGGATCGGGGCGCTCGCGCTGCTCGGTGTCGGCATCATCGCGTCGGTCCGGCATTCGAAGCCGCGCATATGAAAAAGCGGCGCTGCCGTTCAGCAGCGCCGCCCGATGTTTGCGTTGGGGCTTGGGCGTCAGTACGACGACACCATCCTGCGGATTGCTTCGACGGCCGTCTCGCGGCTGACGGACTCGTCGAGCGTGATCGCTCGGATCGTCGACCACTCCTCGCCGCGGAGCACGAGGTATTTCACCGAACCTTCGGAGTGGAAGTAGAAGGCCAGGCGATCGTCCGAGGGCGAGACCGAAGCGATGGCGCCGTCGGTCCGGGCGTTGAACCGCTTGGGCGCGGGGTACTCGCGCTCGCGGCGTCCGACCGGGATCCGTACGCGCGCATCGCCGACCGGCTTGAGGGTCAGGCGGTGCAGCGATCTGGTGGTCGTGTTGCCGAACACGACGTCGACCGAGTCGCGGCCGGGCGAGGTGAAGGCCGACGGGTGGCGCAGGATCTCGGGGTTGAAGCCGGGATCGACCTGGTTGGGCTCGGCCACTTTCGTGAAGCTGTCGAGGTCGCGGGCCATGATCGGCATCCGCACGCGGCCCCTGTCGAGCGTCAGCATCGCGTACCGGGCCCGCTCGCCGTCCGCCGACTCTTCCCACCAGATGGCGTGGACGTTGATCTCGGGCACGGTGGTCGCGGGTTCGCCTGCCTCGCCGGTCTGCTCGGCGTTCGCCGTGACGGCGATGCGCAGATTGTGACGGCGATGGTAGGCGGCTTCTGCGAAGTCGACCGGCTCTCCCCAGTTGCCCTCGCGATCACGCGTGACGAAGCGGAGCTGGCTGGACATCGCGTTCTGTGCGTGCTCCCAGAACACGAACAGCATTCCGGACTCCGAGTCGTAGGCGAGTGCGGGGTTCGTGCTCTCGCCGCGGGACATGAGAGTCGCAGGAACGAGCACGCGCTCGGGGACGGCGTCGCCTTCACGAGTGGTCAGCGTCAGGTACGCACGCGCGAGCGTCTTCACGTCGGGGTGGTCTGCTGTGCGCTCGACGGCGATCTCGTGCAGCGTGCCTTCGGTCGTGAGCAGGACGTCGCGTTCCTGCGCGATCGCCGTCTGTGCGAGCAGCACCAGCGTGCAAAGGAAAATGAAGCGTCTGGTCATAATCTGAGATTCACGATCCCGCGCAGGTCGAGCGCGAACAGGATGTTCTTGAGGTTCTTGAACTCCGGATAGAAGCGGCCGATCTCGTCGAAGTGGTACTCGGCGCGTTCGATGTCGCCGGACTCGTACGCGGCTTCGCCGAGCAGGTAATGGGCATTGCGGAGCTGCCGCGGCTCGCGCGCGAGCTCGAGGCCGATCTCGCCGTAATGCCGCGCCGTGTCGAACTGCTTGAGCGCGAGGTAGCCGTAGCAGAGGTCGATGTACGAGTCGGGAAGGCTGCTCGGGACCTCGACGCGGTCGATGATGCTGTGGATGATCTCGAGTCCTGCCGCAGTCTCGCCGACCAGGAGCTTGTTGTAGCCGAGGTTCTGGAGGATTGCGGTCTCGCTGAAACGGCGCTCCGCAGCATCCTCGATCGCCCCCGTCAAGGTCAGTGCCTCTTCGAACGAGGCGATCGCCTTCTCGAACTGGGAGTCGATCTCGTAGATGATCCCGAGGTCGTTGAGCGCCGCGAGCCGCCAGAACGGCTGTTCGGCCTCGCCGGATGCGCGCAGCGCCGTCTCGCCGAACACGATCGCGCGACGCGTGTCGTTCTGCGTCCGGTGCTTGAACATCAGCGCGTACGCGGCGAGGAAGGTGTGATGCGGGTTGCGACGGCGCATCAGGATCGACGTGAGCGCCTGCACCTCTTCTCCGGTGCGGCCCGCAGCGATCAGTGCGTCGGCCTTGTTGATCGTGATCAGTTCGGCCAGCTCGTCGTCCTGGGCGAGCGCCAGAGCCTCGTCGTACAGTGCGAGTGCACGGTCGAACTCTTCTGCGCGTGCGTGAACGAGCGCCTGCTGGCGCATTTCATCGGCTCGCATGTCGATAGCGCTAAGCATCGTCATCCCCACTCTCCCTCTCGTCATCTGACGGCGCCTGCTCCTGGTTCCGCTTGAACTCGATGAAGCTCTCGACTTCCTTCTGAGCGGTCGGGCTGAGCATCTTCCACTTCTCCAACACCGATTCAGCTCTGCTGTTCTCTTCGAAGAACTCGCCGATGCTGAGGTCGAACGTCTGCAGAATCCGAAGCAGGGTGTCCAGGCCGACCTTGTACTCGCCCTGCTCCATGCGAGACAGATCCGACTGATGAATGCCGACACGTTCGGCGAGCTCGACCTGCGTGAGCTTGCGCTGTCTGCGCAGTTGACGGATCTTTCGTCCGATCAGCTGAACCTGTCCCGGCATCCTCGAGGGCATAGACGTAAATTATGCTACCATAGCAACGGCTTCCGGGAGTCAACTTCCTGGGCTCACCTTCCACAAAACTCCGGGGGTTCTCACGTCTAACCGGTGGTACCTGCTCCGGGAGCTCATCAAACGAGACTTCGCGGCCCGATTTGCCGGCTCGGCCATGGGCGCCGCCTGGGCCGTGATCCAGCCGCTGATCCTCATCGCCCTCTATTCGTTCATCTTCAGTTTCTTCATCCAGCCGAGGGGGATGGCGCCCGAGGGCGTAACGTACGTCCAGTTCCTGGTGGCGGCACTTCTTCCGTGGCTCGCACTCAACGAGGGGATCACGCGGTCCGCCACCGCGGTCGTCGACAACTCCGCGATCGTTCGGAGGCTGCCCCTTCAGAGCGAGCTGCTCGTGGTGGTCCCGAACGCGTCGGCGGTCATCCTCGAGGTCATCGCGCTCCTGCTGGCTTACGCAGTCCTCTTCGCCCCTCGAGGCATTTCACCCCACCTCTGGGCGCTTCCGGTCGGGCTGGTGGCGCAGTTCGCCCTCCAGCTCGGGATCGGGTGGCTGGTCGCCGCGGCCTACGTCATGTTCCGCGATCTGGGGCAGATCCTCGGGTTCGTGCTCACGATCGTCTTCTACATCAGCCCGATCCTCTATCCGGTCTCGGACCGCTTCGAGTGGATGTTCGCGTGGAATCCCATCACGCCGCTGGCGGGTTTGTTTCGAAGCGCTCTGATTGCGACCCCGATACCTCCGGCCGGCTCGATCGTATTTCTCTTCGTCGTCGCCGGCAGCGTCTTCGCGGGAGGATTCCTGTTTTTC
>JAMPYE010000037.1 GCA_023700825.1 Thermoanaerobaculia bacterium
GTGATCGCTCGGCCGGGCTCGACCCTGCCGCGGCGCTCGCGCAGTCGATGGCTCCAGCCGACTGGCTGCTCCTGCCCTTGTCGCCTCTCGCTCCGGGGAGCATCGCGCCGCCGATGACGTCGCAGCGATTCCTTCCTTCGGTCTTTGTCTCGCCGTTGCTCGCGCTGCTTCCTTTCTCGCTGCCGCTGTTGTGGCGTGGAGGAAGTCTGCCGCGACGGGCCTGTGCCGCATGGCTCGCGCTCTTCGCGGCTTCCGCTTTCCTCGCTGCGGGAGCGTACCTGCCGCTCGCCCGCTGGTTCTATCTTTCGGCGGGACTCGCGGTGAATCGATACCCCGTGAAGTTCGCGCTCTTTGGTTTCATCGCTCTGGTGGCACTTGGCGCGATCTGCCTGGACCGGCTGCTCTCGAACGGCAGCCGCGTTGCGCTGGCGGGAGCCGCCGCGGTTGCCGCCGCCGCCGCGCTTTCGATCGTTCTTGCGTCGTCGCGAGCTCCGTCGGCGACGCTGCTGCTGGCCGGCTGGGCCGTGGCAATCGTGATCGTCCTGGTCGCGCGGCCTCCGCGCCGCTGGGCGCTCGCCGTCGCGACGGTCGTCGTCTGCGCCGACTCGATCTCCTCGTCGCGGTTCCTGCTCGTATCCGCGCCGCTCGCCGAGTCGGTTGCGCCGCTATCGTCCGCCCTGAGCAAGGAGCGGAAGGTGGCACGGCTCGAGCAGTTCGACCGCCTCCGCGATCGCGTCGCGATTCGCGCGAGCCGTGAGGCGTGGCTCGGCGGCTACCTGAATCTGCGAAACGACCAGTTCGACGTGATGACCGCGGCACCGGTGGTCGACGCGCGCTATCTCCAGCTGGTCGGTTACGCGCTGGCCCAACCCCGGATCGACGTTCTCGACTTCCTCGGCGTCGGCTACCTGTTCACCACGCGGGAGGTCCCGGGATCGGGCTATCGCAAGATTCTCGCCCGCGACGGAGTGAACGTCTACGAACGAAGTGCCGGCTTCCCGTCCGTGACCGCGTGGGAGCGCATCGTTCCCGAGCGCGACGCAGAAGCCGCCTACGCCAGCCTCTACAGCGAGACCTGGAGCGCGCGGGAGCAGATCGTCGTCACCGGCAACGCGCCGCCGCAGCTCTCCGATGCCGCGGGCGGGCCGGTCGGCGCCGCCCGGGTCGTCGATCTCGGGTGGCGCTCGCTCCATGCCGTAGTCGAGACGCCGCGCGGAGGTGTCGTGGCCGTGTCGCAGCGCGCCGCTCCGGGATGGAGCGTGAAGGTGGACGGCGTCGATGCCGAGCCTGTTCTCGTCAACGGGCTCTTCCGCGGCGTGGTCGTTCCGCCCGGGAAACACGACGTCGAGTGGCGCTACTTTCCGCGTTCGTTCGCGCTCGGATTTCTGCTTTCGGTGACGGGGATCACGATCGCTGGTGTGCACTCGCTGCGCCGCAAAAATGCGCGTTTCGCTTAAGTGCAGAAGGCGATAAATGTCAAGGGCTTCCCATGCGGCTCGCAGGTAGTAGAATTCCCGCTCGCTTCACGATTGTACCGAGGGTTTCATGTCCACTATCGATGATCGACTGAATCAGATCATTCGCGAGCTCATCTCGAGCGGCATCACACTGGAGCAGGCAGTCGAGGCGTTCGAAGCGAAGTACATCGTCGCCGCGATGAGGGAGAACAGGGGGAACGTGACGAAGGCGTCGGTCGTACTCGGCGTCCATCGCAACACGCTCCACAACAAACTCCGCAGCCAGGCGATGCTGAGCGGGTACGTCGCGACGATCCGTCCGCGCCGCCGCGCTTCCAAGCGCGGCGCAACGACGGCGTCCACCCGCGGACGCTCCGGCGGAAACGACGGCAGGAAGGACTGACCCGCGCCGCTCCTCCATCGCGAGTCGCGGCGCGAACGCCGATGACCGACCCGGTACAACAGATCAAGTCACTTCTCGCCCGCAGAGGCTCACGGGTGCTCTCTCCGTCCGATATCTTCAAGCGGCTGGCGGAAGATCACGAAGGCGAGCCTCCCTTCACTGCGCTGGACGTCTCCAGGCGCCTCGAACAGATGGAGCGTGACGGCCTCGTCGTCGCGGTCCGGGGAAAGCACTACTCACTCGTCGAGTACACGCCTTTCGTCGCGGGAGTCCTTCGCACCCGCTCGGACGGAAGCGCGACCGTGCGCCAGGGGGGCGACGCTCCCGACATCGCGATCTCGCGTAACGGGCTTCGTGGCGCCATGAACGGCGACTTCGTGCTCGCCCGTGCCGACCGCTCGTCCCTGCAGCGCAAGCGCGGGCGCGGCCGTGATCGCATCGAAGGCGAAGTGGTGCGCATTCTCCGGCGCGAGCACCAGCTCGTCGTCGGGCGATTCCACGCGGCCGAGCGGCCGTTCGTCAGGCCGTTCGACGTCAGGCTCGACACCGACATCGAGATCGACGTCGACGGCGGCGTTCCTGCGCGCGACGGCGAGATGGTCAACGTCGAGATCACCCGTTACGGAGATCGTCGCGCCGGGCCGGCCGGTCGCATCATCGAGACCCTCGGCATGCTCGGCGAGCCGGGCGTCGACATCGAGGTCGTGCTGCGCAAGCACCATATCCCGCACGCCTTTCCCGACGACGTCACCGACGCCGCGGAGGAAATCCCGCTCGACGTTCTTGCCGACGAAATCGATCGCCGCACCGACCTTCGGGAGAGGGTGATCATCACGATCGACGGCGAGACGGCGAAGGACTTCGACGACGCCGTCGAGGTCACGCGCTTGAAGAACGGCAACTTCGAGCTCGGCGTGCATATCGCCGACGTCGCGCACTACGTCCCCGAAGGCTCTCCGATCGACCGCGAGGCCTTCGAGCGCGGCACCTCGGTCTACTTCCCGGGCCGCGCAGTCCCGATGCTGCCCGAGCGGCTCTCGAACGGAATCTGCTCGCTCAACCCGCGCGTCGACCGCCTAACCGTTTCGGTCTTCATGGAGATCGATCCGAAGGGACGGTTCGTCGACCAGAAGCTCTTCCGCTCCGTGATCCGGACGCGGGAGCGGATGACCTACACGGACGTGAACGCGCTCCTCACGGGCGAGGCCGAGCCCTCGGCGCTCGCGGCGTTGCGTACCCGATACGCGCCGATCCTCGACGAGCTCGGGAGGATGCGCGAGCTGTTCGAGATCCTGAACGCGCGACGTAACGCGCGCGGATCCATCGATTTCGATCTTCCGCAGAGCGAGGTGCTGCTCACCGAGGCCGGCGACATCGAGACGATCCAGGCGAGCGAGCGCAACGTCGCGCACCGCCTCATCGAGGAGTTCATGCTCTCCGCGAACGAGGTCGTCGCCCGCACGCTGATCTTCGCCGGACAGCCCGGGATGTATCGCGTTCACCCGCCGCCCGACGAGACGAGGATGCACGACCTCAAAGAGCTCGTCGCGGAGTTCGGCCTCAAGTTCAAGGGCGATCCGGAACAGCTGCGCCCCGCCGACCTGCAGCGGCTGCTCGACGACGCGAAGGGCCGTCCCGAGGAGCGCTTCATCAACGAGCTGATCCTGCGCTCGATGACCCGCGCGATCTACTCCGAGGAGAACACGGGGCACTTCGCGCTGGCACTCGAGAACTACTGCCACTTCACGTCGCCGATCCGGCGCTATCCCGACCTCGTGGTTCATCGCCGGCTGACGGCGCTGCTCGAGCAGGGGCCGATGCTGGGCGAGCGCCTCGAGCGGGCCTCGGCCGCCGACCCGCTCGTCGCCCGCCAGGCAAGCGAGCGCGAGAGGCGCGCCGAAGAAGCCGAGCGCGAAGTTCTCGAGTGGAAGAAGGTCATCTTCATGCGCGACAAGGTCGGCAACGTCTACACGGGACGTGTGACCGGCGTGCTGCCGTTCGGCCTCTTCGTGGAGCTCGACGCCTTCTTCGTGCAGGGCCTGGTTCCCGTCGCGTCGATCGGCGGCGACTACTGGCTGTTCGCCGAGCGCGAGCATCGCCTGCGGGGCGAGTCGAGCGGACGCGAGCTCCGGCTCGGAGACACGGTCTCCGTGCAGGTCAGGAGCGTCGACGAGGACCGCCGGCAGATCGAGTTCCGGCTCGTGGAAGCGGGCGGCGTCGAGGTCGAGAGCCGGCGCAGCAGAGCTCCGCGAGGACGGCGCTGAGGCTCCGGTGAGGACGCCCCAACACGAGCCCCGCGGGCGCCTGGCGAAGGCGCTCGCCGCGCGCGACGAGGCGGTCCGGCAACTCCACACCGCGCACGAGGCGCTCGACGATCCGTCCCGCCGCGCGATCGACGAGGCGATGGGACGCGTTTTCGATGGATGCGTCGACGCGTTTCGCAACGCCTGGCTCGAGAGCTCGCGCGTCGCCGCCGCCCTGGAGATCGCGCGCACGCTCGCCCTGCGGCTCAGTCTCGTCCATAACTACACCGTCGATCCGACGGCGGACCTGCGGGCGCTTGCATCGAGGCTTCTCGCGCTGCTCGACGCGGCCGCGGGGGAGAAGAAGCTGGGAGCGGCCGAGTCGGAGGCTGCCTACCTCCGCGGCGTCCTGCTGCTGCACGCCGGAGATCGCGAGCAGGCGCTCGCCGCATTCGACGTCGCGCTCCAGCTCGCCACGCCGGAGACCTCGGAGAGCGTCGACTACGGCTCGTGCCTCTTCATCGCACAGATCGCACACGAAGAGGGTGACTGGCGCGACTCGATCCGCTTCGCCGAGCGCGCGGCGAAGCTCGCGTCGAGCACGAACCTGGTGGCGCAGGCGCTTTCGGTCGTCGCGGTCAGCCGGCACGCGCGCGGCGATCGCCTTCGCGCGCTCCGAAAGTTCGAGGACGCGCTGCGCTACTTCGATCGCGCCGAGCCGCTCTTCAATCCCTACTTCTATCGCAATACGATCCTGTTCTGCGGGATCGTCTCGTTCGACATGGGTGACCTTCCCGCCGCGGAGAGTTTTTTCCGCCGCGCGCTCGAGGTGACCTCGGCCGACTCGCACGACGCCTTCGACGCCTACGCCCGCCTCGGTCGCGTGTTGCTGCTCCAGGGGCGCAGGGCGGAGGCCGCCGACGCGCTCGAGAAGGCGCTCGCGACCTATCACTTCGCCGAGAGCGAGCCGGTCGTCGACGTGCTCTTCGAGCTCGGAGCCCTGCACGCCTCGCTCGGCAACGGACCGCGGGCGCGCGCCCTTCTGCAGCGCGTCGTCACCTCGGAAATCGCGCATCCCGGGAAAGCGGAGGCGTCGCGCATCCTGCGCGATTCCGCGGGCGCGCCTTCGATCGGCTAGACTGAGGCACGCAATGAAACTCATCGTCGGCCTGGGGAATCCGGGCGGCCGTTACGAACGGACCCGCCACAACGCCGGCTTCATGGTCGTCGATGCGTTCGCGCGCAAGTTTCGGATCGAGATCGACCGCCACGAGCGCGACGCGTACGTGGGAAAGGGGCAGATCGCCGGCCGAACCGTCATGGTCGCCAAACCGCAGACGTTCATGAACCTCTCCGGCAGCGCCGTGTCGAAGCTCGTGAGCGCTCACCTCGAGTCGCTCGACGACCTCGTCGTCGTCTACGACGACATCGACCTTCCTGTAGGCAGGCTGCGCATCCGCCAGGGCGGGTCGGCGGGAACGCACAACGGCATGAAGTCGATCGTCGCCTCGCTCGCGAGCGAGAAGTTCGCGCGCGTGCGGGTCGGAGTCAAAGGCGAGGACTACGCGACCGCTCGCGACCTCGCCGACTACGTGCTCGACGACTTCCCGCCCGAGGACGAGCCGAAGGTGGAGGGCGCGATCGCGAGGGCCGTCGACGCGCTCGCCGTGATCACTCGCGGCGACCTCGCGCGCGCCATGAACCAGTTCAACAAGGACCCCGTCGAGGAGGAACCGAAACCGTGACCACGAGACCGACGACACTCGGCGAGCTCCGCAGTTCCGGCATCGCCGCGCGATCGGTGAAGGACGAGCTGCGCGGGAACCTCGTGAAGCGCCTCGCCGCGAGACAACCGGTCTTCCCCGGAATCCTCGGCTACGAAAGCACGGTCATCCCCGCGCTGCAGAACGCGATTCTCGCGAAGCACGACATCATTCTCCTGGGACTGCGCGGGCAGGCGAAGACCCGGCTGCTGCGCGCGCTCGTCCAGCTGCTCGACGAGGAGATCCCCGTCGTCGAAGGGTGCGAGATCAACGACTCGCCGCTCGATCCCGCCTGCCGGCGCTGCCAGCGCATGGTCGAAGAGCGGGGAGAGCACCTGCCCGTCGCCTGGTTGCCGCGCGCGGATCGCTACCGCGAGAAGCTTGCGACTCCCGACGTCACGGTCGCCGACCTGATCGGCGACATCGATCCGATCAAGGCGGCGAACAAGCGGCTGACGTATGCGGACGAGGAAGTCATCCATTTCGGCATCATTCCACGCACGAACCGCGGGATATTCGCAGTGAACGAGCTGCCCGACCTCGCTCCACGCATCCAGGTGTCGCTGCTCAACATCCTCGAGGAGCGCGACCTGCAGATCCGGGGCTTTCCCGTGCGCATCCCGCTCGACGTCGTCCTCGTTTTCAGCGCGAACCCGGAAGACTACACGAGCCGCGGCAACATCATCACGCCGCTGAAGGACCGCATCGACTCGCAGATCCTGACGCACTACCCGAAGACGACCGACATCGCGCGGGAGATCACGCGGCAGGAAGCATGGACCGAGCGGGGAGGCGAAGAGGTGCGAATCGTGATTCCGGAGCAGGTGAGAGAGCTCATCGAGCAGATCGCCTTTTCCGCGCGCGACTCGGAGCTTGTCGACCAGTCGTCGGGCGTCTCCGCCCGCATGCCGATTTCCGCGCTCGAGATCCTGCACTCGAACCAGGAACGTCGCGCGATCACGACAGGAGACCGCGAGGTCTATCCGCGACTCGCTGACCTGGCGATGGTTCTCCCCGCGATCACCGGCAAGGTCGAGATGGTCTACGAGGGCGAGCAGCAGGGAGCGGAAGTCGTCGCCCGCAAACTCGTCGGCGAGGCGGTCACGAAGCTCTTCGAGAAGACGTTTCCTCCGGTGGAGCGCGCCGGCCGCGGAGTCACGGCCGAGCGCGATCGCGAGCGCCGCGGTTATGGAGAGATCGACCCGGAAATGCGCGACGAAGGGCCGGTCCGCAGGCGCAAGGGAAGGCGCGACGAGGAACCGGAGGCGCCGCGAGGCAAGGGCGACCCCGACTACGACGCGATCGTCGCCTGGTTCATGGGGGGCAACAAGATCACCCTCTCCGACGAGCAGCCGTTCGACGACTACTTCCGGGAGCTCAACCGGGTTCCGAAGCTCGCCGAGGTGGCGCGGAGGCACGCGAAGCCGGCGTCGGACGCGGAGCTGGCGTTCGCGATGGAACTGGTCCTCGAGGCGCTGCACCAGGCTCTGCGGCTCAGCCGGGAGGACCTGGACTCGACGATTACCTTCTCGGAACTGATGAAGTTCAATATTCTGCGTACAATCAGGTAGACATGGCGAAGCTGACGATCGAGATCGACCCCTCGCTGCAGAAGCAGATCGACCGCATCGTGCGCGACGGCTGGTACGCGGACGCCTCCGCGCTCGCGGTCGAGGCGGTCCGCCAGTACGCGGAGGCGAAGAGCCATCTCGGCGACTCGCCGCCGCTGCTGCATCGCTTCGCGGCCGACGCGCTGAACGCGTCGAAGCCGGAAACCGCGTTGAAGTTCGTCTCGCGCGGGATCACGCTCCTCGCGTCCCAGGAGATCGCGGATCTCGTCCTCTTCCAGAAGATGGTGGAGCTGAAGGTCCAGATCCTGCTGGTTCTCGACCGCGCGGAGGACGCGATCATCACGCTCGAAGCGGCGAAGGACAAGCTGCCGAACAACCCGACGATCGACGGCTGGCTCAGGAAACTGAAGAAGTAGCCTGCGCGGTCCCGTCGTAACGCAATTGCAGCTGACCCTCGCTCGTTTCGAATCGTCAGTCATGCGCTTCCGCTACGGCTATCTCGACCCGGACCTCATCCGGCAGCTTCTGTCGGAAATGGGGCTGCGCCGCCTTTTCAATCATCTGCTGCTGCAGGCGGGCGGCGACGTCGACGAGGCGATGGAGTGGATGCGGGAGCTTCAGCGCCGCGGCTACATCGACGGCGGAGTCGATCTCGACGACTTCTTTGCTCGGATGGTCGAAGAGAACCTGATCGGCGAGGACGGCGACGGGAACTTCACGCTCGCGGCAGGAGGCGAGAGGCAGATCCGGCGCGACGCGCTCGACCAGATCTTCGGAGGTCTGCGCAAGGGTGGTGCGGGATACCACTCCGTCACCTCGGAGGGGCAGGGGAGCGAGAGGCTCACCGAGACGCGCGCCTGGAAATTCGGCGACGACCCGATGAGCCTCGACGGCGTACGAACGCTGCAGAACGCGATGAAATCGGGCGATCCGTTCGGTGATCTCGAGATCGCCGAGGACGACCTCGAAGTGTTCGAGACGGAGCACGAATCGAACTGCGCGACCGTCGTCATGATCGACATCTCGCACTCGATGATCCTCTACGGCGAGGACCGGATCACGCCCGCGAAGAAGGTGGCTCTCGCTCTCACGGAGCTGATCCTCACGAAGTACCCGAAGGACTCGATCGACGTCGTCCTCTTCGGCGACGAGGCGATCGAGGTGCCGGTCTCCGAGATCCCCTACGTTAAGGTCGGGCCGTACCACACGAACACGAAGGCGGGGCTCGAGCTCGCGCAGGCGATCCTCCGGCGGCGCCGTCACGCGAACAAGCAGATCTTCATGATCACCGACGGCAAGCCGTCGGCGCTGCACGAGGGCGGGCGGCTCTACACGAACTCGTTCGGGCTCGACATGAAGATCGTCAACCGGACGCTCGAGGAGGCCGAGCGCTGCAGGCGTGCCGGGATCCCGATCACGACCTTCATGCTCGCCACCGACCCGATGCTCGTGAACTTCGTCGAGCAGCTCTCGCGAATCAACCGCGGCAGGGCGTTCTACAGCTCGCCCGACCGACTCGGCGAGTACATCCTCGCCGACTACATCCGCAACCGGAGGAAATTCGTCCATTGAAGATTCGGGGTCAGGTCATGGCCTTCGTCCTCGCGCTGGGCGCGTTGGGGATGGCGGCCCAGACGAACGAGAGCGGGCAGGTCTCGCTGCAGTCGGGCGCCCCGAACGGCGGGACGCCGATCCACGATCGCGGCCTCTACGGGCAGGGGCAGATCATCGCGATCATGGACACCGGCCTCGACTGGGACAGCTGCTACTTCGCGGAGGCCGACGGCTCCCCGCCGCCCGTGAATCTCAGCATCAACGAGCGCAACGTCGACACGAAACGCCGGAAGGTGATCGCGTACGACTTTCTCTATTCCTGCGTCGAATTTCCGTCGGCGCCGCTTTGCGAGAGCCCGCTCGACGCCTCGGCGTACGACAATCAGGGGCACGGCACGCACGCCGCGGCGGGAGCGGCCGCCGATCGCGGCGTGCCGCTCGCGCACGACTACGGCGACTCCCTCGCGCGCGCCGCGAAGCTCGTGATCCAGGACGGCGGTTACGTCGGGGGCGACAATTGCACGCACCGGCCGGGATTCGGCTGCCCGCTTCGCGACCTGCGCCCCGTCCTGCGGCAGGCGTACGAGCAGGGGGGCCGGATCCACTCGAACTCGTGGGGGGACCTGCAGGGAGTCACCTCCGGGACTTCGCCGACCGGGAACTACTCGACCGGAGCGCGCGACATCGACGCCTTCGTCTGGGAAAAGCCCGACATGGTCGTGGTGTTCAACAGCGGCAACGCCGGATCGCTCGGGACGATGTCGCAGTCCAGCCCCGGCAACGCGAAGAACACGATCCAGGTCGGCGGAGCACTCTTCGGGTCGACGGGCCTGAATCACGTCGTGTCGTACAGCGGGACCGGGCCGACGCGCGACCTGCGCGTGAAGCCCGACCTGGTCGGGCCGATCCATGTCTACGGAGCGGATACGGACCTCTCCGTCGGCACCGCGAACTGTAACGGCAGTTTCCAGGGCGGCACGTCGTTCGCGTCGCCTCCCGTCGCAGCCGCGGCGGCGATCGTTCGGCAGTATTACCTCGAGGGTTGGTATCCGACGGGAGCGCGCGTGGCCGCGAACGCGATCGCGCCGAGTGCGGCGCTCGTGAAGGCGACGCTCGTGGCGGGCACGCGCCTCGCGCCAATCTGGGACACGGCCAACGGAACGGTGAAGATCGCGGGCGTTCCCTCGTACGAGCAGGGTTTCGGGTTTCCCGTTCTGGACGACGCGCTCTATTTCGCTGGCGACGACAGCCGGCTCTTCGCGCGCGATGTCGTGCTCGCGAACGGCCTCCAGACAGGCGACAGCACGGAGCTGTTCTTCGAGGTCGGCTCGTCCGCCGAACTGCGCATCGCACTCGTCTGGACCGATCCCCCCGGAACGCCGGCAGGCGTGTCGAGCACGACGCCGCAACTGGTGAACGATCTCGACCTCGTCGTGTTCGAGCCCTCAGGCACGGGCCATTACGGTAACGAGCGCCTTCATCCCGGCGCTCGCGAGACGCGCAACAACGCAGAGGTCTTCCGCATGTCTTCGCCGACGGCGGGACGCTGGAAGGTGAGGGTCGAGGCGACGCGGTTAGGCCTCGGGCCTCGCCAGAGCTACGCCCTGGTCGTCCTCGGCGACCTGCGCGAGTCGGTCGAGCAGACGCGCAGAAGGCCCGTGCGGCCGGCGCGTTAGGGCGTGAAGAGCCCAGGTGGAGGGCGAAAGCGAAGCCTGCGCCCTGACTCGGCGGAAGCGCCAGCTTTCGCTTCCCCGACCACGCCGCAGAAGCCTCGCTTCGCCGATGGAGAACCGGCGCTGACTCCGTCGCAGCCCACATGCGCGTGTTGTGACGTCCGTCGCAGACCGGATCGACGGGTGTCGTGTACGCTGACGACAGATGGGCGACTACTCCGAATTCACGCTCAAGGTTCGCGCGATGCTCGCGATCTATCGATGGCGGCGGATCGACCCGATGCCGTGGGCCGAGCCGCGGGTGCCGCTCGCGAAGGCGAATGTCGGCCTCATCTCGACCGCGGGGCTGGTGCTCCCCGACCAGCCGCATTTCGACGAGAGCGTGAAGGGGGGCGACTACTCGTTCCGCGAGCTGCCTTCGTCGACCGACCCCCGGATCCTCGTCGAGACGCACCGCAGCGACGCGTTCTCGCGCGAAGGTCTTGCCGAGGACAGAAATCTCGTCTTCCCGATCGAGCGAATGCACGAGCTCGAGCGTGACGGCGTCATCGGACGATTCAACCCGCGATGCCTGTCGTTCATGGGCTCGATCAGCGCCCCGGCGAGGCTCGTTGCCGAAACCGCTCCCGCGGCGGCGGAGCTCTTCGCGCGCGACGGCGTCGACGTCGCGCTGCTCGTCCCCGTCTGACCGACCTGTAATCAGACGGTCGGTCTGATCGCCGCGGAACTGGAACGACGGGGAATCGCCACGGTCGTGCTTTCGATGTTGCGCGACGTCGCGCAGGCCGTCGCGCCTCCACGGACGCTGTTCGTGCCGTTCCGTCACGGGTTCCCTCTCGACGTCCCCGGCGACGCACAACGGCAGCGGCGCGTGATCGAGGCGGCGTTCGAGCTGCTGAAGGCGCCTCGCTCCACGGCGCCGGTGCTCGTCGACTACGTGCCGTGATCGCGGCGCACACGCGCACCTCCGTGCCCGCCGCGAGGTCGCCTTCGGCGACGCGCAGGCAGGAGCGACTGCGCCACACGGGCCGTCGCTGCGAGCGCCTCTGCTAGAATCGCGCCGCTATGCTGTCACGAGACTATTTGCGCGAATCCACGGATGCCTACCGGCAGGCCCTGAAGAACCGCGGCGCCAGCGTCGATCTCGAGCGCTTCCTCGAGATCGATGCCGAACGGCGCCGCGTCATCGTCGAGGTCGAGCAGCTCAAGAACCAGAAGAACATCGCCTCGCAGGACATCGCGACGCTCAAGAAGAGCAAGCAGGACGCGACCTCGCAGATCGACGCGATGAAGGAGCTGGGCGAGAGAATCAAGACGCTCGACGCTCGCCAGGCGGAGATCGAGGAGGAGCTGCACGCCCTCGAGATGATCTTCCCGAACGCACCGGACGCCTCGGTGCCGGTCGGGCCCAACGAGAGCGCGAACCGCGTAGAGCGCGTCTGGGGTACGCCGCCGAAGTTCGACTTCGAGCCGAAGAACCATTGGGACATAGGCGAGGCCCTCGGCATTCTCGATTTCGAGCGCGCCGCGAAGATCACGGGTGCCCGCTTCACGGTGCTGATGGGCGCTGCCGCACGACTCGAGCGCGCGCTGATCAACTTCATGCTCGACGTTCACACGCGCGATCACGGCTACGTCGAGGTGCTCCCTCCATTCATGGTCAACGCGGAATCGCTCCGCGGCACCACCCAGTTGCCGAAGTTCGAGGCCGACCTCTTCAAGCTCCAGGGGGAGAAGGAGTACTACCTCATCCCGACCGCCGAGGTCCCGGTCACGAATCTTCATCGCGACGAGATCCTCGACGGCGATCGCCTGACGATCTCGTACTGCGCCTACACGCCCTGCTTCCGCAGCGAGGCGGGCTCGTACGGCAAGGACACGCGCGGGCTCATCCGGCAGCACCAGTTCGACAAGGTCGAGCTCGTGAAGTTCTCGAAGCCGTCGACGTCATGGTCCGATCACGAAACGCTCACCTCCGACGCGGCGCGAATCCTCGAGAAGCTCGGGCTCTGCTACCGCGTCGTCACTCTGTCGACCGGAGACATGGGCTTCGGCTCCGCCAAGACGTACGACATCGAGGTCTGGCTCCCCGGGCAGGCGACGTTCCGCGAGATCTCCTCCTGCACGAACTTCCTCGACTTCCAGGCGCGGCGCGCGAACATCCGCTTCCGCGCCGACGGGAAGAGGAACGAGCTCGTCCACACGCTCAATGGCTCGGGCCTCGCGGTCGGCCGAACACTCGTTGCGATCCTCGAGAACTACCAGCAGCCCGATGGCGCGGTCGTGATCCCCGAGGTGCTGAGGCCCTACATGGGCGGGATGGAGCGGATCACGAAATCGTGAGCACGAAACCGCTCATCGGCATCGGTTGCGACGTCGAGCCTTCGCCGCACGGCCAAGGGCGCGAGATGATGTACGCCTACGGCACGTATCTCGAAGCGATCGAGTCGGCGGGCGCGATCGCGCTGATTCTGCCGCCCTCCGCGGAGGCGATCGATCGGATCCTCCCTCTGCTCGACGGCGTGATCCTCGCGGGTGGTGACGACCTCGACCCCGCGTCGTACGGCGAAGCGAACACGGCGTGCGGAGGGATTCTCGACGCGCGAAGGCAGGAGCACGATCTGGCGCTCGCGCGGCAGTCGCGCTCGCGCGGGATTCCGACGCTCGGGATCTGTCTCGGTGCGCAGCTGCTCAACGTCGCCGCCGGCGGCTCGCTCGTCCAGGACATCCCGTCGGCAGTCGGGGGCGCGCTCGGGCACAGCGGGAGAACCGGAACGCGAAGGCGGCATAGCGTCTCGATCGCGCCCGGCTCGCGTCTCGCTTCGATCCTCGGCAAGGAGCAGGTCGACGTGAACTCCGGCCACCACCAGTCGGTGAACGAGCCTGGCGAGGGGCTCGACGTGGTGGCTCGAAGCGTCGACGGGGTCGTCGAGGCGATCGAGGACGCGGCGCATCCGTTCTACGTCGGCGTGCAATGGCATCCCGAGGAGATGCTGGCCGAGGAGTCGGCCGCGCTGCTCTTTCGCGCGTTTTGCGACGCCGCGGGCGCATTTCGTGCGTCGCGCAAGTCGTGACGGCTCCGCCACCTCCGCGCGGAATAGCCTCCGGAGGCGACTCGTTGCGTCGAAATTGACGGGAGGCTCATTTGAATCGGATTTCAGCACTCGCCACGCTCGTCGTGGCGCTCGTACTCGCGCCTCAGTTCGCCGAGGCCGCCAAGTGGCATGACACCGTAGCGAAGGCGCAGGCGGAGGCGAAGAAGTCGAATAAGTTGATCCTCGTCGACATGTTCGCCGAATGGTGCGGGTGGTGCCATCGCATGGAGCGCGAGGTGTTCCCGTCCGAAGTTTTTCAGGGCGTCGCGAAGAACTACGTGCTTCTCCGTCTCGACACGGAAGACAAGAAGGAAGGGACGAAAGTCGCGACCGATTACGGCGTGACCAGCCTCCCGACGTTCATGGTGCTGACGCCCGACCTTGGAGTCGCGGGGTTCATCCGCGGCTATAGTCCCGCCGACCAGTTCGTCAAGCAGATCGAGCAGGTCGAGACCGAGTACTTCGCCTTTCAGAAGAAGCTGCGCTCCGAGCCGAAGAACGCGAGCGAGCGCGCCCGTCTCTCGCTCACGATGGAGATGGTCAACCGGCGCGACTTTGCCCGCGCCGAGACGCGCCTCACTGCGCTCGCCGGGAGCAAGGACGCGGCCATCCGTGACGAGTCGTTCCAGAACCTCGCGTCGGTCTACATGATGCAGCGCAAATGGAGCAAGGCGGAGTCGACTCTGAAGGAGGCGCTGGCGGCCAACCGGCGCGGCGCAATCGCGGAGAAGAACCAGATCATGCTCGCTCAGGTTTACATGAGCACGAAAAACTACCCGGCGGCCGTCACCGAGCTCAAGCGATTCAAGAGCACCTATCCGAACTCCGAGCTCATCTCGAGCGTCGACATCCTCCTTCCGCAACTCGAACTTCAGATCCCCCGAAAATAGACCGAAATGAAATCCCCAGCACGCGCTCTCCTGCTGGTCGCGATGTTCCTGGTCGCGTCCGGCGCCGTCGAGGCTCAGCTCGACCCCGGCGTCCTCGGAGGCGGCCCTGCCGCTCCCGAAGTCGGGCTCGACGTCCGTTTCGCAAGACCCGCCGGCGGAAAGATCGAAGGCATCGTCTCGATCTCCATTCCCGACACATGGCACGTGAACTCGGCGACGCCGAAGGACGAGTACGCAATTCCGACGAAAGTCCGCGTCGAGTCCGCGGCGCTCGCGATCGACACGATCGACTATCCGCCTCACGTCGAGCGCGCGTTCGGCTTTGCGGGCGGGCAGTTGCTCGCGGTCTACGAGGGAACGGTCCAGGTTCGCGTGAGCGGAACTGTGACAGCTCTCGACGGCGACGTCACCGTCGGTGTCTACTACCAGGCCTGCAACGACAACATCTGCCTTCCGCCGAAGGAAGTGACGAAGACCGTGAAGCTCTCCGAGAGCCTGGTCGACTCGCTGGGCGACCTGGCAGTCGCGGCGCCGGCACCGGGTGGGACGGCCGGGAACTTCCAGAAGCTGTCCGATGCTCCGGCGGGCGGAGGGGCCGGGCTCTTCAGCGGTGACATCGGCTCGACGTTCGCATCGCGCGGCCTCGCGACGACGCTGCTCGTCGTCTTCGTCCTCGGCATGGCGCTGACGCTCACTCCGTGCGTCTATCCGCTCATCCCGCTGACGATGGCGTTCTTCTCGTCGCAGACCGGCGGAAGCACGGCGCGCCGCTTCGGTCTTTCGTCGGCCTACGTGCTGGGCATCGCGATCACCTACTCGACGCTCGGCGTCTTCGCCGCGCTCTCCGGCGCGCTCTTCGGCGCGTGGATGCAGCAGCCGCTCGTCCTCGGGTTTTTCGCGCTATTGATGGTGCTGCTCGCGCTCTCGATGTTCGGGCTTTACGACATCAACGTTCCCCAGTTCA
>JAMPYE010000574.1 GCA_023700825.1 Thermoanaerobaculia bacterium
CGTCGTCATCGGAGCGGGATCGGGGGGACTGACCGTCGCCGCCGGAGTCACCGGCCTCGGCGGAAGGGCCGCGCTTCTCGAAAAGCACAAGATGGGCGGCGACTGCCTGAACTACGGCTGCGTCCCGTCGAAGGCGCTCATCCGCGCCGCGAAGGCCGTGCAGCAGGTTCGCGAAGCACACCGCTTCGGCATCGCCAACGTGTCCGATCCCGGACCGCAGGATGCGAAGGCAGTCATGGACTACGTCCGCTCGTGCCAGGCACACATCGCGCCGCACGATTCCGTCGAACGCTTCGAGGGCCTGGGCGTCGAAGTGTTCCTCGGCGCGGGACGCCTTCGCTCGGCAAACGAGGTCGAAGTCGGTGACACGGGCAAGGTCGTCCGCGCGAAGCACATCGTCATCGCGACGGGATCGCGTGCCCGCATCAACGAGGTTCCGGGACTCAAAGAAGCCGGCTACCTCACGAACGAGACCGTCTTCGACGTCGAGAAGCTGCCGGGCTCGCTGATGGTGATGGGCGGCGGGCCGATCGGCACCGAGATCGGACAGTCGTTCTCCCGCCTCGGCTCGAAGGTCACGATCGTCTCGTCGACCGCGCACATCTGCCCGAAGGAAGACGCCGACATCGTCGACGTGCTCGTGCGCAAACTGAAGAAGGAAGGGATGACGATCGTCGACTCCTCCCGCGCCACGAAGGTCGAGCTCCGCGGCGGGAAGAAGGTCGTGACCGTCCAGAGCAAGACGGACGGATCGTCGCAGGAGATCGTGGTCGACGAGATCCTCGTCGCTACCGGGCGCAGACCTAACATCGAAGGGCTGAATCTCGAGGGCGTCGGCATCGCCTTCGACGAAAAGGGCATCAAGACCGACGACCGGTGCCGAACGAACGTGCCCAACGTCTGGGCGATCGGCGACGTCGCCGGCGGCTATCTCTTCACGCACTGGGCGGGCTACCAGGGACGCGTGATCGTTCGCAACACTCTCTTCCCGGGAACCTCGGCGGTCGACTACCACAATCTGCCGTGGACTACGTTCACCGAGCCGGAGATCGCGCACGTCGGCCTGAGCGAGGATCACGCAAAGCAGCAGGGTGTTCCGCACACCGTGTTCCGCGCCGAGTTCAAGTCGAACGACCGTGCGATATGCGATGGGGAATGGGAAGGCTACTTCGCGAAAGTCGTCGCCGGCCCCAAGGGGAAGATCCTCGGCGCGACGATCGTCCACCCGCACGCAGGTGACCTGCTCGCGGAGATCGTGCTCGCGAAAAAGTGGGGGCTCACGCTCGACAAGCTCTCGAACACGATCCACGCCTATCCGACGCTCTCGGAGATCGGCCGCGCCCTGGGCGACGCCTACATGCGCACGAAGCTCACTCCCGGGACGAAGTCGAAGCTGACGAAGTTCCTGGCGTGGAGTCGGGGGTAGGAGGCGACCTTGTAGCGAAGGCCTCCGGCCTTCGTCCGCTTCGCGGGAGATGTTCACCCTGCGTAGCCGGGCAAGGCGGGACGCCTTGCCTACCATGCGCAAGCACGCCGTACCGGCTATGATCTTCCCGTGCAACTCCGGCGTGTGGAGATCGAAAACTTCCGGGCGTTCGATCGGATCGCGGTCGACTTCGATCACACGACAGTCCTGATCGGCGAGAACGGGAGCGGCAAGACGAGCGTCTTCGACGCGCTCCTGATCTGCCTCGGCCATGGCCGCGCCGCGAGCGAGAGCTTCGCCTTCGACGAAGACGACTTCCACCGCGCCCCGGGTGCGCCGGTCGAGCCCATCCGAATCCGAATCACGATCGGTGAGAGCGCACAGGGACGCTGGGACGAGACCCACACCGCGCTCATTCGCCCCGCGATCGTCACGCGCAAGGACGGATCGCGAGTCGTCGAGCTCGAGGTCACGGCACGCCTGAACGCTGCCGGAGAGGTGGACGCCACCTGGTTCATGCGCGGTGGCGACGGGCGGCCGATCGCGGCGGCCCGGTCGCCCGAGATCCTCCGCCGGCTCCGCGAGCTCGTCCCCGTCGTCACGCTGCGGAGCAATCTGACCTACCTCTTCCCCGAAGAGGCGTCGAACGGCACGAACGGCGAAGCGGGTGCCCTCGAACGGACGATCGAGGCGCACTATGACCGCCTCACCGAAACGGACGTGCTCCCAGCGGGCTCGCACGCCAGGAACCGGCTCGACGACGCGCTCCGGGTCGCGCGCGACGCGGCGCAACGGATCATCGCCCCCGCCACCGCCTCCGAGCGTCGCAGGGAGAAGCGCCTGACCGAGGAGGGGCTGAGGATCCCCGTTACCGTGCAGAGGCGGGGACGGCCCGGATCGGCGGCGCAGCGTCTTGGGACGCTCATCCTCCTCGGAGCGATATTCGAATCAGGCGTTCGCGGCGTCGCGGACCAGCACGCCAGCCCGATCCTGCTCGTGGAGGACCCCGAGGCCCATCTTCATCCGACGACTCTTGCGTCGCTGTGGGGGCTGTTCGAGTCGATGCGGTTCCAGCGGATTCTCACGACGAACTCCAGCGAGCTGCTGCGAGTCGTGCCGCTGCACTCGGTTAGGCGCCTCGTGCGGCAGGACGAACGCGTCGTCGTTCACTCGATCCAGCCCGACGCGCTCACGCCGGAACAGCTCCGCCGCGTTCGATATCATGTTCGCGCGCGTCGCGGCCTCGCCTTCTTCGCCCGGTCCTGGCTTCTCGTCGAGGGGGAGACGGAGTTCTGGCTCCTTCCCGAGCTCGCCCACCTCTGCGGCTACGATTTCGCCACCGAGGGCGTCGCCTGCGTGGAGTTCGCGCAGTGCGGCATCACCCCGCTCGTCCGCCTCGCGCAGGCTCTCGGCATCGAGTGGCACGTGCTCGTGGACGGAGATCGCGCCGGCCGCGTCTATGGCAGTACCACCCGCGGGCTCCTCCGTCACGAGACCGACCACGAACGGCTCACCCAGCTCTCCGAGCCCGACATCGAAAACTGCCTCTGGAACCACGGGTACGCGGACGTCTACCGCGAGATCGCGGGAATCTCCCGCGCGGCCTGGGAGCGGCCCGCCAACGTGATCGACCGCGCGATCCGGAAGAGCTCGAAGCCGTTTCTTGCGATCGCCGCGATCGAGGCGATCGCCCGGGAAGGATCGCCGGGAATGCCTGAACAGCTTCGCCGGGTCGTCGAGCACGTGGTGAAGCTGGCCCGCCGCAGCTCGGAGCGGCAGCCCGAGCCGCCGAAGCGAAAAC
>JAMPYE010000575.1 GCA_023700825.1 Thermoanaerobaculia bacterium
CTTCGTGAGCGGCCGCGAGGTATTGGCGCAGCACTTCGATATCGAGGACAGGAATGCTCTCGACTCTCCGCCGCGAACGAATTACGAGGCGAAGTACCGGGCCGAGGGCCGTCCGATCTACGAGGTGCGCTTCCGGATCAGAAGTTGAACTCGATTCCGCCGGTCGCCATCACGAAACCGGTGTCGGCTTCGAAGTGCGCGTAGTGGTACGAGAGCTCGGTCAGAAAAGCCACGCGGCGCGTCACGGGAAACGTGGCGTTCACTCCGACCGAGAAACCGTAGTCGCTCTCGTCGAGCTCTCCGATTTCCTGCCGGTACATGCCGATCCCTGCGAAGAAGGCGCTGTTTCCGAATGTCTCGTCGAACTCGTAGGCGACGAGCAGATTCAGGTACTGCAGGTCTCCCTCGTCCTTGACTCCGTCGATCTCGAGGTCGGACTCGAGCGTTCCGTACTTGAGGCGTAGATTCGTGCCCTTGTCGAGCGGCACCTTGTAGAAGATCTCGAGCGTCGTGTCTTCCAGGTTGAAGTCGAGGCCGTCGGCAGTCGGCTCGGCGATTCCGATCGACATTCCGAGGGCGGACGTCTGGGCCTGGGCAACTGCGGGCAGGACGACAAAGAATGCGATGGCGAGTAGCCGCTTGATCATGGGCCGGAATATTAGCAAACGGGAGGGGGAAACGCCGAAGATGCTTCGTTGCCTGTTTTCGGCTGTCGCGGCAGGTCGATCCACTTGTGCCTCCTCAATGGGTGACGTCGCCCTCCCGGCATCGCGGAGTCGCTTGCACCCCTGGGGATTACGAATTGACGGTGGCAGAAGTTCCTCGGCCCTCCGCCAGCGATGAGCGGGGGGTTGCTCTCCGCGCGGCCTCGAGGTGCCGGCATCGCGCACAGGCGTCGCGCTTCGCACTGCCGAGGTGGCACAATCGCGGACGTGGGAGTCATCGAGACAGGATTGCGCGTCGGACGGGAGCTCGTCAGCGTGCTGCTTCCGTCACCCTGCGTCGTCTGCGGCGAGGAGTTGCCGATGCGCAACCGGCGAGGATCGTGCTGCGGCACCTGCTGGGACGCGCTTCCGAGACTGACGCCGCCAAGGTGCGAGCGCTGCGCACTTCCGTGGGAGACGACCGAGGCGCCGGCTTCGTTCACCTGCACCGATTGCGTGGCGGAGCCTCCTCCGCTCGATTGGATCGACGCCTGGGGGCGCTACGAGAAGGGGCTCGCCGAGCTGCTGCAGGCGTTCAAGTTTCGCGGGCACGACTTCCTGTCACGCCACCTCGGCGAACTGCTGGCCGAGGTACTCGACGCACGCGACGACCGCGGGTTCGACCTGATCGTTCCCGTGCCCATGCATCGAGCGAAGCGGCGCCAGCGGGGCTACAACCAGGCGGCACTGCTGGCGAGAGCGCTTGCTCGACGCACGGGGATCGCCGTCGCGGAAGACGTGCTGGTCAAGCAAGAGGAGCGCGAAACACAGGCGTCACTGCCGAAGGCGGCCCGCCGAACGAATGTGCGCGGGGCCTATGCCGCAGAGCCACGCGTGAAGGGACTGCGAGTCCTGCTCGTCGACGACATCGCCACGACCGGGGAGACGATTCGCGCCTGCGCGCTGGAGCTCCAGCGGCGAAAGGCGAGGGGAGTCGCGGCTCTCGTCGTGGCGAGAACTCCCTGAGCCGCGCGTCAGCGGCGGAAGAAGTTCTTGAACACGAACAGCGCGTTCGCGGGACGCTCGGCGAGTCGCCGCATGAAGTACGGGTACCACTCCTGTCCGAAGGGCACGTAGACCCGGACTCCCCAGCCTTCCTTGACGAGCTTTTCCTGCAGATCGCGACGGATGCCGTAAAGCATCTGGAACTCGAACTTCGACGCGTCGATCTTCTCGTCGCGCGCGAAGCGGATCGTCGCGTCGATCATCGCCTCGTCGTGCGTCGCGATGCCGTGGAAGACGCCGCTCTTGAGCATGATCTTCATCAGCTTCACGTAATTCGCGTCGACGTCGGACTTTGCCTGGAACGCGACGGAAGCGGGCTCCTTGTACGCGCCCTTGCAGAGACGGATCCGGATCCCCTTCGCGCAGAGCTCCTGGACGTCCTTCTCGCTGCGGTAGAGGTACGACTGGATGACGGTGCCGACGGCGCCTTTCGACTCCGGCCTGGCGTGGACGGCGTGGACGAGATCGAGCGTGAGCTGCGTGTACGGGGAGCCTTCCATGTCGACGCGCACGAAGCTGTCGATGGAGGCCGCGCGCGCGGTCATGTCCTCGACCAGCTTCTGCGTCAGGGGCTTGTCGACGTCGAAGCCGATGCCGGTCAGCTTTACGCTCACGTTGGCGTCGAGCTTCTCCTGCTGGATCGCGTCCAGCAGCTTCATGTAGTCGCCCGCGGCGGCGCGAGCCTGGTCGGCGTTGCCGACGCTCTCGCCGAGCCGGTCCATCGTGACCTTCATGCCCGCGGCGTTGAGGGCCTTCGTCGCGACGACGACGTCGGGCAGGGTGAGGCCCGCGACGAAGCGGGCGGAGACGCGCTGGCCGGCCCTGGAACGCTCGGCGATTCCACGCAGAAACTTACTCTCGGAGAGGGTGATGAAGAAGGCACGGAACATCGGTCAGTCGCTCGCGGCAGGGGCTCCGCGAGCCTCCTTGGCAGTCTGTGAGAAGTCGCTCGGGGGCAGTGGGCGTGCGGTGTGGTCCGTCAGCGCTGATCGGGCCCCGAACCGGCGCCGATCGTATCGAGAATCACGATCTTCTGCCAGATCTTTCTCGACAGTCCGACGCTGAGCGACTCGATGTCGTTCACCGCCTCGAGAATCACGGAATCGGGCAGGTACTGCGCGTGCAGCGACGCGAGCTTACCGACCATCGACAGCAGCTCGGAGCAGTAGTCGAGGTAGCGCGAGAGCTCGAAGCGCGACATCACACGAGCCGGTGACGACGCCGTCCGGTGCATCTCCGGGTTGAGCACCTGCTCCGGGTCCTTCGTCAACTGGTGCATGTCGACGATGTGCGCGATACTCCGCAGTTCGTGAAGCGCCTCGAGCGCCGCGCGACGCTTGAGCCGCGTCTCGACCGTGAGCAGGAACCAGAGCCCGATTCCGAGGAAGATCACGTCGTTGATCGCCGACTCGATGCCCTGCGCGAGATCGGACATGCCTTCGACGCGGGCGGGAACGCGCAGGGTCGCCACCGCGAAGCCGACCAGCACGAGGACCAGGCAGGCGGCGAGGACGGCC
>JAMPYE010000576.1 GCA_023700825.1 Thermoanaerobaculia bacterium
ATGGTACGGCACGCCGGAACGCGACTGGGGGACGGGCTGGGTGGCGTCGTCGAGGGGTGGTCACGGGGGCGAGGTTCGTGCGCGGAATGCGGCATGACGACGCGGCGCAGGGCTTGAAACGACGAAAGGAGCACGGGGTCCGTGCTCCTTCGCGTCAATTCGTTAACTGGCCGCCCCGCGGTGCGGCGCGGCGCGCAGACAGGAGTGTCTGCGCCCCATTCAGCCTTCGCCACACCGCCGCGTGCAGGTTCTACTTCTTCTTCGGCGCCAGGCTCCGGAGATAGCTGACGAGCAACTGCTTGTTCTCGGCAGAGAGCTTCGACTGCATTGCCGGAATGCCGGCATGGCCCTGGACGAGCGGCTTGAGGAGTTCGTCGTCTTTCAACTTCTGATACTCCTCCGTGCGCAGATCGGGCGCGCCCTTCTGCTTGCCGGCCGGGGTGTTGCCCGATCCGTCCTCGCCGTGGCAGAGCGCGCACTTCATCTTGATCCACAGCCCGCGCGGAGTCTCGCCCGCGGACGCGGCCAGCGGCATCGACGCAACCGCCAGCACGGCGAGAGTGGATGCGAGTTTCCTTCGAACCATTCCGTCTCCTTGTCTGCAATCGGCCTTCCCCGAGCGACGCGCAGGGCAAACCAATGGCTGAAGGATACGCCCTCGAGGTAAATGGACGGTTAACGGATTGGTGAATCCCTGGTTCGTCCCGGCGGGAGCGCCCACGGCGCCGAACGGCCGGCACGGCGAGCTAGTCGGGAAGGGGATTGCCGGCCACCCGGAACGCCTCGAACTCCGTCGAGGTCTCCCACCACGCGACACGCGACTCTGCCATCGCGCGCGGCTCGACGCGAATCCCCTCGGCCTGGAGCAACTCGACGACGAGCCCGGCGACGTGGCTCGCTGCCGCGCGCACCGGATCGCAGAGGCCGACGCCCGGCGCCGTCGACTCCGGCACCGCGCCGAGCAGCAGCACCTCCCGCGGGCCGTCTTCCATGAGCTGGAGCGTGAGCAGGGTCTCGCCGAGCGACGGATCGTGCGGCCCGAGGCGGATGCCCGTCGGGTGCCGCACGATCGCGTCGCGATCGTAGAAGACGATGGTTCCGGGAGGGCCGTCGGCCGCGACGGCGTCGACGAGGATGATGCGCTCGTACCCGGCGAGATGCGTCGACAGTTCGAGTCCCGGCGTGCCGATGTCCTCGACGACGGCGTCGTCCGGGATGATCCAGCGCGAGCGGAGCTCGCAGATCACCTGCGGACCGAAGGCGTCGTCGTGCAGCAGCACGTTGCCGAGGCCGAAGACTGCGACGTGCTGCGACATCAGACCACTTTCACTTTCGCCGTCTGGTTGCCGTTCGGGTCGAAGACGTGGCACGCGCACGCCATGCACGGGTCGAACGAGTGGATGGTGCGCAGCACTTCGAGCGGGCGCTCCTGATCGGCGATCGGGTTCCTGAGTAGCGCGGTCTCGTACGGTCCCGCGACCCCCTTGTCGTCGCGCGGCGAGGCGTTCCACGTCGTCGGCACGACCGCCTGGTAGTTCTTGATCTTGCCGTTGTCGATCACGACCCAGTGCGAGAGCGTCCCGCGCGGCGCCTCGTGGAAGCCCATCCCTTCGACCGTGCCCGAAGGGAAGGTCGGCGGGTTGTAGATCGCGAGATCGCCTTTCGTGATGTTGTCGACGAGCATCTGCCAGTGCTTGACTGCCAGCTCGGAGAGCACGGCCGCGCGAATGGCTCGCGCGGCGTGCCGGCCAAGCGTGGAGAAGAGCACTTCGGGGCCTACCTTCTTCTTGGCGATTGCGCCGACGGTCTCCAGCGCGCGCGTCGCCCACTTCTTCACGAGCGGATCGCCCGCTGCGAAGGCGCAGAGCACGTTCGCGAGCGGGCCGACTTCCATCGGTGATCCCTCGAACCGCGGCGCCTTGACCCACGAGTACTTCCCGTCGTCCTTCCACTCGGTGTACTCGGGCTCGGTCTCGCCCTTCCACGGATGCAGACCGCCCGAGCCCTTGTAGTAGGCGTGCGTCGTGTCCTCGGTGACTCCTTTGCGGAAGTATTCGTCGCGCGGGCCGGTGATCGGCTTGTAGGTGCCGAAGTCGGCGTTGCGGATCGTGCCGCCGGGGAAGTCGAACTTCGTGTTGGTCGTGTCGGTCGGCAGGTCGGGGACCGAGAGGAAGTTCTTCACGCCGCCGCCGTAGCCGAACCACTCGGGGTAGAACGCGGCCACCGCGCAGACGTCGTTGAAGTAGACCTCCTGGATGAAGCGCACGACCTTGTCGATGAGCGTCTTCATCTGGAAGAGCCGGTCGATGTTGAGCGCACCCATGCTGTCGGGATTCACCGCCGTGGAGACGCCGCCGACCGCGACGTTCTGGATGTGCGGGGTCTTGCCGCCGAGCATCGCGACGATCTGGTTGGGGTAGCGCTGGTACTCGAGCGCCTGCAGGTAGTGCGAGACGGCGAGGAGGTTCACGTCGGGCGGAAGCTTCATCGCCGGGTGTCCCCAGTAGCCCTGCGCGAACGGCCCGAGCTGTCCGCCGGCGATGAAGTTGTTGATCCGGTCCTGGACGCGCTTCATCTCCATCTTCGAGTTCCCCTCCCAGGGGGAGAGGCTCTCGGCCAGCGCGGAGGTCGTTCCGGGGTTCGCCTTCGGCACCTGCGTCACGTCGACCCAGTCGAGCGCGGAGAGATGGTAGAAGTGCACGATGTGGTCGTGCAGCGCATGCGCGATGATGATCATGTTGCGGATGTGCTGCGCGTTGAGCGGGATCTCGAGCTTGATCGCGTCCTCCACGGCGCGCACCGACGCCATCGCGTGCACCGTGGTGCAGACACCGCAGAAGCGCTGCGTGAAGACCCACGCGTCGCGCGGGTCGCGCCCGACGAGGATCCGCTCGATGCCGCGCCACATCGTCGAGGCGGCCCATGCCTTCGAGACCTGCCCACCATCCACCTGCACATCGATCCTGAGATGCCCTTCGATTCTCGTGACGGGGTCGACGACGACTCTGGACATTCAATCCTCCTGTCAGGCCGGGGCGACTTCGGTCGCCGGGATCTTGAGTTCTTTCGGGTTGCCCATCAGGATCGGGAACTTCCTGACGATGTAGATGTACGCGGCCGCTTCGGCCGCCACGAGACCGATGGTGATCAGCACTTCGACCAGCGAGGGGAAGTAGACCCATCCCGGCCCCGGCTGGAACGCGATCAGGAAGGTG
>JAMPYE010000577.1 GCA_023700825.1 Thermoanaerobaculia bacterium
AATACGCGTCTGAGACCCGAATCCGCACGTGGGCGCCTTCGCCGCGGCTGCTGATCTCCGGAAGCGAGTTGTCGACGACGACCTCCACGCCTTCACGGGACGTCGAGAGAGGCGACTGCGGATTCCCCGGCGCGTCGGAAACCGTCACCCGAAACTCGTAGCGCCCGTCTGGCAGCTGAGACGCGTCGAAGTTCAACCGGCTCTCGGTGACGTTCTCGCGAAGGCGGATCCACGAGGTCGAGCCCACGCGACGGAAATGAACGTCGGTTCGCAGCGGATCGCCATTGTCGTCCCTCGCCCGCCACGTGATCGTCCGGTAGCCCTTACGGAAGAGGCGTTTCCCGGGATCGTTGCGTTCGCGCGGGCTCTCGAGGCTGTTGAAGATCCCGTACTCGTCGGGATTCGTCGCCTCGAGAACCTGCGGCGACGCGGGATAAGCGGAGTTGACGAAAACGGCGCCCGGCTCCAGCACGTTGACCGAGTCTATGACCGGAGCGAGGTTTCGATTCACGAAGCTGATATCGAACGAGTCGATCCTCATCGCCGCCGGGGCACGCTCGACCCGCAGCTTCCACTGGATGTAACGCGCAGGAGGCGCCGCAACCACTCCGGTGATTCCCTCGACCGGCTTCGACCACTCGCTCCACGTGTCGTCGGCCGTCGAGGTGTTCCCGCTGCGGAACGAAACCGCGCACTTGCAGCCGTCGAGCGAGGTTCCGACCATGCGGTACCGCCCGAACGACGAGAACCTGACGGTGTCCTGCACGGCCGAGCGGAACTCGGCTTCCGTCGAAGGTGTCGCATCGAACGTGTAGACCGCGCCGCTGTTCGTCGTCGTGAGAGTCAGAGTGCTCCCTCGCTTCGCGAGCGAGACGGCCTGCTTTTCGGGAACAGCGCCGATCAGGGCGAGCTCGCCCTTCGTCATTTCGTAGACACGTCCGGTCGGGCCGGTCGCCACGAAGACGCGCTCCCCTTCCGACGCGGCGAGTGCGTAAACGGTTTCCTTCTCGAATCGCCCCGCGAGCTCGACGAAGCCGTCCGGCGCGATTCGATAGACCTCCGATGCTCCGGTGCGTGCCGCGACGGACGGTGCCGCGGGCTCGTCATAACCGAAGGAGACGTCGACTGACACGCTGGCCTCACCGCTCTCGGGCTTCTTCTCCTCCGGCGCCGCCTGCTGCTGCGATTGCGCCGCCGGCGCGGCCTGCGGACGTGCCGGAGCCGTGGACGGGAGCGACGACGTGACGGCAGCCGCCCACGCGATGCCTGAAACCGGGTCGATGCTGATCGATGTGATCTCACTGAATGTCGAGTCGTAGAGCGCTCGGCCCTTGCCGTTGGCGTCGATCTCGTAGATCCGACCCTGGTCGGCGCCGCCCGCGAGAATCCGATTCGGACCGGCGACTGCGATCGCGCGGACGTGAGCCTCCGGCGCGGTGAAGAAGAGCTTGCCCTTGCCGTCGGCGCCTACCTTGTAGATCTTGCCTTCGAGCCCGGTCGCGACGAGCAGCGAGCCGTCGGGGTGAGTCGCGAGAGCCCAGACGTACGCGTCTTCGGTCTCGAAGAACGTCTTCGCCGCCCCACTCTTCGGGTCGATCTCGTAGACCTTTCCGTAGGGCGAGCTCGCGGCGTAAAGCTTCCCGCGACTGAGCGCGAGGGCGTAGATTTCCGGCTCCGCGGCCTTGAAGATCTGCTCGAGCTTCTCTCCTCGGAGGCGGTAGACCTTGCCGGCATTGCCGGTGCCGAGATAAATCGCTCCGTCCGAGTCCGTCGCCTGTGAGAGGACGAACGGGTCGTCGATCGATACGACTTTGCGCACGGTGGGCCCGGGCCTCAGCTCGCCGCGGGTCGTCACCGCGAAGCCCTTCTCGAACTCCCCGCCGAGAAACTCCTCCGGCGTGGTCGTCGACCAGGTCTGGGGCGAAACGGCGGCGAGCGGAACGGTCGCGAGTAGAGCCAGCACGAGGAGCAGCGATTTGTTGTTCATGTCACCCACCCAGTTGATTTTCGTTCGGAGAAGCGCTCGCCGGTGCGCGATGCCGCGATTCGGTACGCCATGATAGCGGCGTGCGCCTCGCGCCGGGTCGGAGCACGGCTGACTTTGGCCTGATGTTTCTCAGCTCTTTGGTTTGACGTCGATCTCGAGGCGAAGGAAACCGTCGACGATCTGCTCGAGCTGCCGGCTCGCGCTCGTCGACGGATGCAGCCGCACCTGCGCTGCCGCCGTGTGGCTCGTGTCGTCGACGAGGAGTTGCTTCATCGACGGCGGGAGTGCCGGGTGATAGGCGCCGCCCGTCACGGTTCCCTCGCGCGGCGAGTAGATCACCGCCGAGAGATTCGTCGACGGATGCAACCGCTGGATGACGCCGAGGACCTCGTCGAGGCTCTGCGGATCGGGAGGCACGGCCGAGAACTCGAGCCGGTTCATCTCGCCTCCTCCTCCGATGAAGAGGAAGGAACGCCCACCCGGAATGTCGTTCGGAACCTTCATCGTGAACGTCTCGAGAAACGACTCGCCGCGGAATGGCTTGAGCGTTGCCGCGACGACGATCTCGTCGCCGGGATTGATCTCACCGTCCGCCGGCATGCGGATCGTCGCGTCGGTCAGGCGCGAGACGCGGAGCTGGTCGTCGTGCGACATCCTGATCTTCACAGACTTGATGTCCGCGCTTCGGAACTCGTTCGAGATCAGGTACTGGGTCACGACTCCAAGATAGAGCGGAATCGACTGACGGGCCCCCGCGCCGGCCCAGCCCTCGCGGAGGCGAACGTTCTTTGTTCCCTGAATCTCCATTTCCACGTCGAGCACTACCGTGCGCTCGCCCGTCGCCTTCTGCGTCGAGGCGACGATGCTGTCGGTCGTCATCGCGAGAAGGAGCGGAAACATCATCGGATGGCGTGCGATGCGGAAATCGTGATGTCGCGTCGTGCCTGCCTCGTCCACGTCGACCGAGACCGGGACCATGTCGGCTTCGGCGCCGGCGAGACCCATGATTCCGGAGAAGCGATCCTGACGAAGCGCGCCAACGACCGTCCCCGCGTTCGAAAACTTGAAGGAGCGCGCGAGGTTTGGGAGGACTCCGATCACCTCGGCCCGCGCCATGGGAAATGCGACCTCACCGATGTCCAGGAACGGATGGCCGAAGCC
The DNA here is from genome assembly GCA_023700825.1 of Thermoanaerobaculia bacterium. GTDB lineage: Bacteria > Acidobacteriota > Thermoanaerobaculia > Gp7-AA8 > Gp7-AA8 > JACPDH01. The sequence continues at coordinate 3,149 of JAMPYE010000577.1, forward strand.
GTAGACCTCGTTCCCGCGCACGTACGTCACCGTCCCGGTGGCAGCTACCGAGAAGTCGCCGTCGAC
>JAMPYE010000578.1 GCA_023700825.1 Thermoanaerobaculia bacterium
CCATCTCCCCGGGCGTGATCCTGAGGTTGATGTCCCGGAGCACCGGCTCCGCATCGTAGGAGAAACCGACGCGGTCGTACTCGACGCCCGATCCGAGGGCGGTCAACACCTTCGCCGCGGGCTTTTCCCTGACTTCATTCTCCATGTCGAGCATGTTGAACATGCGCTCGGCAGCGGAGAGAGCGGTGTTCATGGCGAGGTTGACCTTGTTGAGGCGCTTGATCGGCGCGTACATGAGCGACACGGTCAGCAGGAACGCGATGAACTCCCCGAGCGTCATCACGCCGGCCTTGATGCGGATGCTCGCGTAGCCGAACAGCAGGACCATGCAGAAGCCCGCGAGAAGCTCCATCACGGGCGAGCTCGTCGCCTGGATCCGCCTCGCCTTGAGGTTGATCTGCAGGTGGCGCTGGGTCGCCTCGTGGAATCGACGGATCTCGAACTTCTCCATCGCGAACGCCTTCACGATGCGGAAGCCCTTGATCGTCTCCTCGAGAATCGTCGCAACGTCGGCCATCCGCTCCTGCGAGACGCGCGTGGCGCGACGGAGGCGTCGCCCGAACTGCACCACCGGCAGGACGATGATCGGACCGATCACGAAGGTCACCACGGCGAGCTCGGTGTTCCGCAGGAAGACGATTCCGAAGAGCACGATGAGGTTCATGCTCTCCTGGAAGAGATCGCCCATGCGCACCGAGACCGCGGCCTGGACCGCGTCGGCATCCGAAACGATTCGCGAGACGAGCTCGCCCGTCGGCCGTTTCGAGAAGAAGCGGTTGCTCTGGTGCATGATCGACTCGTAGACCGCGTTGCGCAGGTCCCGGACCGTCGACAGCCCGACCCTCTCGAACGCGTACTCGGCGAAGAACATCGACGCGGCGCGCAGGACGATGACGATCGCCAGCGCGAAGAGCACGTACTTCCATCGCACCTCGCGCTTCGATTCCCACCATTGCTGCGCGGGGTCCAGCACCCCGTGGACGGCCCTTCCAAACGCGGTCCGCTCTTCGGGCGCTTTATGGTTTTCCAGGATGAAGTCGATGGCCCGGGTTTTCCGCGCTTTCGATTCCTCCTGACCGGCAGCGGCGGCCGGCTCCTTGGCGAGCACGTCGTCGAAGAGCGGCTGCACGAGCGTCACCAGGGCGCCGTTCGTGGCGGCGACGACGAGCATGCTCGAGAACGCCACCACCACCCAGAAGCGGTAGGGCTTCACGTAACCGTAAAGGCGCCGGAGTAGTTTCATCGTCGTTCGAGTCGGTCGCGGGGAGCCGTCCGGGGCATCAACGCCACCCGTGGCTCATCGGCGCATCAGTGTAACGATTTTCTCCGCGGCGCGCCGCGAGGCGCCGGTGCCGCCCAGTCTCTGCCTGAGCTCCCCGAGCCGGCGCCGCGTCTCCTCATTCCGTATCGGTTCGGCCAGATCGCAAACGGCCTTAGCGATTTCCGGGCCGCAGACGGAATCCTGGAGGAGCTCGGGAACGATCCGCTCCCCCGCCACGATGTTGACGAGCGCGAAGTTCGGCAGCTTCACCAGCCTCCTCGCCAGCGCGTAACTGAGCGATGTCAGCTTGTAGACGACGACGAGGGGCACGCCGATGATCGCCGTCTCGAGCGTCGCCGTTCCGGACGCGCAGACCGCGACATCGGCATCGACGATCGCGGAGCGATCGATGCCCGAGCGGATCGCGATCGGCACGGGGCTCGACGCGGTCCAGAGTTCGATCTCCGCCCGATCGATCGTCGGCGCCTGTACGACGAAGGCGTCGACCGGCCGCGAGTCCGCGAGCAACCGCACCGCGTCGAGCATCGGCGGAAGCAGCGTCTCGATCTCGTGTCTCCGGCTTCCCGGAAGCAGGGCGATGCGCAACGGCTCGTCTGGTCCCGGAAGCGGCCTCTCGCTCTTCCTCACGTTCTCCAGCTGCTCGAGGAGCGGGTGACCGACGTAGGTGACCGACACCCCGTGCTCCCGGTAGAGCGCCTCTTCGAACGGGAAGATCACGATCATTTCGTCGACGTTCCGCCGACTCTCGTGGACACGCCCTTTCCGCCATGCCCACAGTTGCGGCGAGATGTAGTACGCCACCTTGTACCCGCGCTCGTGGCATGCGCGCGCGAGTCGCAGGTTGAAGTCGGGATAGTCGACGAGCAGCACGGCGTCGGGCTTCTCCGTTTCGATCCTCTCGAGAATCTCGCGGAACACCCGCTTGAACATCGGGATGTGCCGCAGGACGTTGAAGAGTCCGACGATGCCGAGCTCGCGGATATCGTGAAGCAGCTCCACCCCCTGGGCGCGGAGACGATCGCCGCCCAGCCCGAAGGCGCGAAGCTCGGGATCGAGCTCTCGAAGATGGTGTAGCACCTCCGACGCGTGAAGGTCGCCCGACGCCTCCCCCGTGATCACCGCGAGCTTCACACTGCCTCCTTCGGCGCGGCGAGGCGCCTCGCGCCGAACACGGCCGCCGACGTTCCGAGCATGTCGAAGACCCAGTCCCTGATCGACGGGTCACGCTGAGGCACGAAGCTCTGGTGGTACTCGTCCGCGAGCGCGAAGACTGCGACGAATGCCAGGATCGCTACCGAGGCCAGGCGTCCGGTGCCGCCGCGAACGCCCGCCGCCGCGAACGAGAGCAGCAACCCGAGGACGAAGTACTCGACGAAGTGAGCGACGCGGTCGTCGAGCTGAAAGGCGATCTGCTCGCCGGGAATCGAGCTCGCGAACACGATGGCTGCAGCGTAGACCGTCGCGGGTACGAAACGCGCGACCGGCTCGACCGGGCTCGCCGTGAGGGGTCCTCGAAATGGACGCAGCAGGTCGGTCATCGTCAAGCTGTCATCCGGGAAACGGGTACATCGCCCATGCGATGGCGAGGCCGCCGAGCATGAGCCCGAAGAAGACGATCGCGAACAGTCGAAGGCGCTCGCGCGTCTCCGTCTTCCAGAGGAGAGCGAAGAACGCTCCGGTCAGCAGTGCGTAGACAGCCATCAGCACGACATGGCTCCCGAGCCAACTCACGCCTTCCGCCCCTCGGCGATGTCGCCGGCATCGAGCACGAGCAGCAGGTTCATCAGCCCGGCAGTGAGGGCGAAGGCCGTGCCATGCTCGAACGTGACCGACAGAACCCTGCCGCCGTCGGCGAGCGCTCGCCCAAGGACGTA
>JAMPYE010000579.1 GCA_023700825.1 Thermoanaerobaculia bacterium
ACCGCGCCGACCGGCTTGTCGCGCAGCAGGTCCGCCGCTTCGTGCGGTCCGGAGGTCATGACTGCGGCGGCGAGCGCGTCGATATCCTCGTGCCCGGCGCCGACGGCACCGTCAGTTGCCCTTTTCATCGGGAGCTCCTCGTGTCAATCGATTGGAGTCAGTTTAGGCCAATCGCCGGTGCTTGCGAAGGGCGCTGACGATTCACGACAGAGAAGGAGCGTTCAGGCCGTCGGAGGCGGTGACGAGGGGAAGCACGCGGTATCATGTCGTCTATCCCATGAATGCAGGAGGGACGGACGACCGTCCGATCCCGATGAGCACGAGGTGGCGCGGCGGGCCGGCCTCCTCGCGCGGAAGGGGAACAGCGCGATGACCATCAGCGGCGAAGAGAAGACTCCACTCGACGAGATCGGGCACCCGAAGGGAACGCTCGCGATCGTCGCGATCTACGGGCTGCTGTTCGCAGCCGGCTGGGTCGCCCTGTTCTTCTTCTACTTCCTGCCGCGCGGCGCGCCGCAGCCCTGACTCGCAACGCCCTTCCGCACGCAGATCGACGAGGAGCAACCGAGATGAAAGTGCACGTCTACGAACGGGCCTGGCTGTGGGCCGCCGCGGTCATGATCGCCGGCTTCCTCGGCGCGGTCGTCTTCTCCGCGGTCGTTCACGCGGTCCAGCCGCCGAGCCACATGGAAACGGTCGATCCGGAGAAGATCTTCGAGCATCCCGATTTCTCGAACCCGCGCGTCGAGAGCCGCGACGACGGCTCGACTCTCGTCGTCGGAGTCGCGCAGATGTTCTCGTTCTCCCCCGATCCGATCACCGTCAAAGCAGGGAAGCCCGTGACGTTCCGCCTCACGAGCACGGACGTGATCCACGGCTTCCAGGTCGTCGGCACGAACGTGAACGCCACGGTCATCCCGGGCTACGTCACTCAGCAGACCGTGACGTTCTCGAAGCGAGGCGAATACCTCGTCGTCTGCAACGAGTACTGCGGCCTCGCGCACCACATCATGCAGGCAAAGGTGGTCGTGGAATGAGCGCGACGAAGAATCCGCACCGGCTCGAGATCAGCCACTTCGCGGTCGCCGTCACCGCCTTTGCGCTCGCATCGGTGCTCGCGGTGCTGCAGGCGCTCGTCCGTGCCGACGTCGCCGTGCCGATGAAGAGCGAGAGCCTCTACTACATCTCCGTCACCGCCCACGGCGTGCTGATGGCGCTCGTCTTCACGACCTTCTTCATCATGGGCCTCGGGTACTGCTTCGCGCGCGCGACGGTCGGCCTCGAGTGGACGCGCGTGGCGTGGGTGTCGTTCTGGATCGCGCTCGCCGGCACGCTCATGACGACCGCCTCGATCCTCTCCGGCAAGAGCACGGTGCTCTACACCTTCTATCCGCCGCTGCAGGCGCACTGGACCTTCTACGTCGGCGCGACGCTGCTCGTCGTCGGCTCGTGGGGCTTCTGCGCCGTGATGATCCGTTCGTATCTCGCCTGGCGTCGCAGTCACCGGGCCGAGCCCGTGCCGCTCGCGATGCACGGAATGCTCGCAACCGTCGCGATCTGGCTCCTCGCCACGGCGGGGCTCGCCGTCGAGATGCTCACGATGCTCATCCCCTGGTCGCTGGGCATGATCGAACGGGTCGACCCGGCCATCGCCCGCACCTGGTTCTGGTGGTTCGGCCACCCGCTCACCTACTTCTGGCTCGTCCCCGCGTACGTCGTCTGGTACACGGTCCTGCCGAAGCACGCGGGCGGAAGGCTCTTCAGCGACAAACTCACGCGCGTCGTGTTCATGATGTTCATCCTCTTCTCGACTCCGGTCGGCTTCCACCACCAGTTCTCCGACCCGGGGATCAGCTCGTCGTGGAAGCTCCTCCACACGCTGACGACCTACGCGATCCTCTTCCCGAGCTTCGTCACGGCGTTCACCGTCACGGCGTCGCTCGAAGTGGCGGGCCGGATGAAGGGGAAGAAAGGGCTATTCGACTGGATCGGCGCGCTTCCGTGGCGCGACCCGCTCTTCTCGTCGGTCGTGCTCGCCATGCTGACGTTCGGGATCGGCGGATTCGGCGGAGCGATCAACGCCGCCTACGCGATGAACACGATGGTCCACAACACGGCGTGGATCCAGGGACACTTCCACCTCACCGTCGGTACCGCCGTTGCGCTCACCTTCATGGGAGTCACATACTGGCTTCTGCCGCGCGTGCTCGGCCGCGAACTTCGCTTCGCCCCGCTCGCCGCCGTGCAGCCTTACCTCTGGTTCTTCGGGATGATGCTCTTCTCGATCCCGAGCCACATCGTCGGCCTCATGGGGATGCCTCGACGCATCTACACGGCCGAGCTCTTCGGGAGCCCCGTGGCGAGAACCTGGCAGCCGTTCTCGACAGCCTCCGCGGTTGGCGGAGTGATCCTCTTCGTCAGCGCGATGCTCTACATCGTCGTGGTCGCCGCAACGGCGCTGTGGGGACGACGGGTCAACGGGCAGACGATCGAGTTCTCCGAGCCGCTCGAGGGAGCGCCGGAGTACGGGCTCTGGGACCGCTTCGCCATCTGGGCGACGCTCGCCGTCGTGTTGATCGTCCTCGCCTACGCGGTGCCGATCTCGCACCTCTACATGATGGAGCGCTTCCCGTCGCTGCCACAGATGCCGTTTTGAGTCAGGCGAGAGGCGAAAGGCGAGAGGCGAAAGGCGAGAGGCGACAGCAGACCCAACGGCGGTGGTGCCGAGACTACTTTCGCCTCTCGCCTATCGCCTTTCGCCTCGTTGAGCCTACTGCTCCCTCTGCCAGTTCTGCAGCATGCGCATGTAGTCGAAGCGGCTGTGGCCGCGGTCGCCGTCGGGAGTGAGGATGCTGAGCACGGCCCGGAGCTCTGCGACGCTCTGGTAGCCGTGGTCGTCCATCCATTCCTCGAAGTCTCCGCGGAGCGTGCGAAGGTGCGCGGTTCCGCTCTCGTAGAGCGCGCTTACCACCTGCACGGCCGACGCTCCGCACATCACGGCCTTCACCGCGTCGACGGCCTCATGCACGCCGCCGCTCACCGCGATTCGCGCGTGCCTGAGCTGACCGGAGAGGATCGCCGCCCAGCGCAGCCGGAGTTGCAGCTCGTCGCTCGTCGAGAGAGTCATGTGCGAGAGAATCCGCCGGTTCTCGACGTCGACGTCGGGCTCGAAGTAGCGGTTGAAGAGGACGATGCCGTCGGCTCCCGCC
>JAMPYE010000580.1 GCA_023700825.1 Thermoanaerobaculia bacterium
AGCCACAGTTTCAAGTATTCCGGTCGTGAATACTTGAAACTGTGGCTCCGACCCCATCAGCGTAAACCAGCAACTCGGTCGTCAATCCTCGCAATCGTCATGTTTCGGACAGCGCTGCCTCGGAACGTCTTCGCGGCCAAACACCCTGATCCGGGTCGTCGGCCTTCTTGAAGCACTTACGATCGCCTCTTCCCGATGGTAGGCCTCCAGCCCGATGGAATCGCCGAAACGCAGCGCGTCACGCGCCACGACGTGCAGCAACTCCGCAACGGGAGTGTCTGGAAACCGCGTGAGCGCATCCAACACTCGATTCTGGTACGCCGTGCCGCGGCCCGGCTCGAGGACCAGCGCGTACGGCACGTAGTTCGACTCGGCGTATTTCTCGAATATCTCCGCAATCAACAAACTCGACATGCTCTGCCAGCACCTCGGCGCCCAATGCCCCTTCGTGAACTCCTGCATGCGATTCCAAACTTGCGCATCGCTCCCCGACGGTTCGACACGGTCGAGCCTCACTTCGTTGGTCGTGACCGGCCCGAACCAGGTAAGCGGCGGACGAAAGGTCTCCAGACCGCCAGGAAACGCGTCGAGCCGGATCGAAATCGTATACCCGCCCGGCGGGGAAAGACGCTCGTCGCCGAAGAAACCGACAGGGCCACGGCCAATTGGCACCGTCAAAGTCTGGCGAGCGCCAGGTGGCAACTCCAGCAAACGATCCATCCCCAGGTAAGAAGAGCCTTCCGGTCTTGGAAGAAGCTCCGGGGGGTCCGACGGACGAACTGTGAAGGCCTCACCCCTGTCGGTCGTCACAACGAGGTACGGGAAGAGCCCGATGGTGACAGTCGTGTCTGATGGGTTGTGGACGTCGATCCACATATCGAACGGAACCCCGGGAAGAAGTCCGTCATCCGGTACGGTCAACGTAGCTCTGACCGGAGAGAGCTGCCCCTGCGCCGACGCATCCTGAACCGCCAGGGCGACGACGCATCCCACAACCGCCAGTATCTGATTCAACGTCGTTCGCATGCTTCCTCCCACCGAAAGCGATTGTCTCTCACTGCCGCTCGGAAACTGTCACGGAGTCGTGCACTTCTCGACTCAGCTCGAGAATCCGGGTCCTTCGAGGGTCCACATGTCTCTCGCTCCCCTCCCCGGACCAATTTCCGGCCGATCTGTACTAAGATTCGACGCGGCCCGATGATCGACCTGACCAAGCTAGCCGAACCCGGCTCGGCCGAGGAGGAGTTGCTCCGGCGTATCGATCCGGGCAAGCTCCCGCGCCATATCGCCGTGATCATGGACGGCAACGGGCGCTGGGCGAAGTCCCGGAATCTGCTCCGGGTCGAAGGGCACCGCGCCGGAATCGCCTCGGTGCGCGAGATCGTCGAGACCTGCGCGCGGCTCGAAATCCAGGTCGTCACCCTCTATGCATTCTCAGTGGAGAACTGGAAGCGACCTCGCTACGAGGTCGCCACGCTGATGATGCTCCTCAAGGAGTACATCCGGCGCGAGATCGGCACGCTGCAGGAGAACAACATCCGCTTCGTGCCGATCGGCCGGCTCGAGGGGCTCGACGCTTCGGTGCAGAGGGAGCTCGCGTGGGCGCAGGAGCAGACCGCGCAGAACACCGGACTGCTCTTCCAGATCGCCTTGAACTACGGCGGGCGCGCCGAGATCGTCGACACGGTCAACCGCATCAACGTCCTGCTGCGCGAAAAAGGGCTCGACGACTTTCGCGTCGACGAGGAGTTCTTCTCGAGCCACCTCTACACGGCGAACACGCCCGATCCCGATCTGCTGATCCGCACGAGCGGCGAGCTCCGGATCTCGAACTTCCTGCTCTGGCAGATCGCGTACGCGGAGATCCACGTGACGAAAACTCTATGGCCCGATTTCCGGCGCCGCCACCTGTACGAGGCGATCCTCGACTTCCAGGGGCGCGAGCGCCGCTACGGCGGCATCGACGAGAACGATGCCGAAATGTTCGTCGAGGCCGGCGAGATGCCGCTCGAAGAGTAAGGGCCCACGGCCGCAATGAGCGACACCGCCCTGCCCACCCCCCGGCGCTTCACGCGCGAGCTCACGAGCCTCGCCGTCGCCCCGCTGCTCATCTGGTTCATCGGCTGGGTCCCTCTCGCGATGGTGGCGACGATCGCTATCGCGGGAATTCTCGCCCTCTGGGAGTTCCTCGCCCTCGGAACGGCGAAGGGCTACCCGATGCTGCGGTGGACGTCGATGATCCTCGGCGTCGTCCTCGTCGGGTCGTTCATGCTCCCCGGAAAGGCCCCGTTCCTCGTGGTCTTCCTCGTGCTGCTCGTGATTCCCGCCGTCTATTCGCTCGCGTCGATCGAGCTCGCCGAGGCGCTGCCCGCGTGCGCGGTTTCGACGTTCAGCGTGCTCTACGTCGGCCTCACGGTCGGCGCCTCGATGCGCCTGCGGCTCGACTTCGAGCCCCGCGGCGGCGACCTCGTCTTCTTCCTGCTCATGGTTGTCTGGCTCAATGACGCCGGCGCCTACTACGTCGGAAAGAACTTCGGGAAGACGAAGATGTCGCCGAGAGTGAGCCCGAAGAAAACCGTCGAAGGGCTCGTCGGCGGTCTCGTGACCGCGATGATCACCGCGGCGGCCATCCACTACACGTTCTTTCCCGAGTTCCCGCTTCCGCACGCGATGGCGGCGGCACTGCTCCTCGCTCTCGCCGGAGTGGTTGGCGACCTGGCCGAATCGGTCTGGAAGCGCTCGGCCGCAGTGAAGGACTCCGGAACGTTGATTCCCGGGCACGGCGGCTTCCTCGACCGGCTCGACTCGATACTCTTCACCGCGCCGATCCTGTACATTTACTGGGCCCTGCTCGCCAACGGGCCCAACTGGCTGAAATGACGCACAAGATCTCGATCCTCGGCAGCACCGGCTCGGTGGGCGGCTCGACGCTGGCGGTCGTCGACGCGTTCCACGAGCGCCTCGAGGTCGTCGCGCTGGCGGCCGGCTCCAACGTCGAGCTGCTGGCGGAACAGATCCGCCGCTACCGTCCGAAGCTCGTCTCCGTGCGAAACGCCGAAGACGCCAAGAAGCTCCGCGGCCTTCTATCCGGGCCTGCGCCCGACATCCATTGGGGCAACGAAGGAAACATTGCCGTCGCCGAACATCCCGACGCCGAGACTGTCGTCGCGGCAATCGTCGGCGCCGCGGGAACGCCGCCGGTTCACG
>JAMPYE010000581.1 GCA_023700825.1 Thermoanaerobaculia bacterium
AACGCCCAGGCGAGCTCCGCCACGTCGGATAGCCACCCGAGATCGGCGAGATAGCGCGGCTTGCTTCCCGGCTCGACGATCGCGAAGAAGTCGAGATCGGAGAAGTCGTCAATCCTGCCGGTCTCGACGCCGACCGAGCCGAGCCCGAGCAGCGCGAGCGCGTCGCCACGACGGGCGAGCGAGGCGCCGATCGCATCGAGCCGGGAGAGGAGAAGTTCGCGTCGCGTCATCGTGGGCCCCTTTCGCCGCCGGGTCCGAAAAGCCTAGCACGCGTGGCCTCGGCGGGCCCTCTCGCGTATCATCGGCGCGAATCCCGCTAACCGAGGCAAAACGTGAAGGTCACCTCTCGACTGGTCGATCTCGATACCCCCACCGGGCCGATGCGCACACACGTCTGGGAGCCGGCGGGACATGGGACCGCGTCCCGGACCTGGCCGGGCCTGCTCCTCTACTCCGAGATCTTCCAGATCACGGAGCCGATCGCGCGCCTCGGGGTCAGGTTTGCCGGCGAGGGCTACGTCGTGGCCGCGCCGGAGATCTACCACGAGCACGAGCCGCCCGGCACGGTGCTCGGCTACGACGACGAAGGGAAGACGAAAGGCAACGCGTACAAGCAGCGGACGAGCGTCGCGAGCTTCGACGCCGGCGCCCGCGCCGTTCTCGACTTCCTCGCGGCGAGCCCCCGCTGCAGCGGCCGGCTCGGCACGGCCGGCGTCTGCATCGGCGGGCACCTCTCGTTCCGCGCGGCCTTCGACCCGCGCGTCGCCGCGGCCGCCTGCTTCTTCCCCACCGACCTTCACACGGGGACGTTAGGCGAAGGCGGGCGCGACGGGTCGCTGGCCCGCGCGGCGGAGATCCGCGGCGAGCTGATGATGATCTGGGGCCGGCAGGATCCGCACATCCCGTTCGAGGGGCGCGTCGCGATCCAGAGGGCACTGCACGACGCCGGCACCTTCTTCACCTGGCACGAGTTCAATTGCGAGCACGCGTTCCTTCGTGACGAGGGGACGCGCTTCGACCCGGAGGCCGCGAGAGAGTCTCTCGGCCTGGCAATCGACCTGTTTCGACGGGCGCTCTGAGGCGCGCGTCGCTGTCTGCAGTCACACGACCTGAGGGGATAGGACATGATCAATCGAACGGCCGTCGCGCTGCTCATCACCCTTTCAGTCCCGGCACTCGTAACGCTCGAGGCCCAGGAGCCGGCCGCGCCCGCCCCCGAGGCCGCGGCCTTTGATCAGGCGGCGGCGCTGGTAGCGATCCGCGCCTCGATCAAGGGGCGCGAGGAGGAGCCGTCGTCCGCCGTCTTCAAAAACGTGCAGATTCTCGGGGAGGTACCGGCGGGACGCCTGCTACGGATCATGGAGTACGGCTGGGCCGGCTCGCTCGGCGTCAAGTGCACCCACTGCCACCTTCCCGGCAAGTGGGAGTCGGACGACGTGCCGGGCAAGGACATCGCACGCGACATGGCGAAGATGACGCGGAAGATCAACTCCGAGCTACTCGCGTCGATCGAAGGGCTGAAGTCGAACCCGGAGAAGCCGGTCGTCAATTGCACCACCTGCCACCGCGGACAGGTGAAACCCGCGACGTCGATGGGCAAATAGCCGGCGTCGCGCCGGCGCCCGCCCGACTCCGGCGTCAGCGTCGCGCCGGGTTCGCACCCGGGATCACGGACTCCAGAATGCGCAGCGCGGTCGCGGCGTGCTCCTCGTCGCCCGCGACGATCAGCACGTCCTCGACGGTGACGGGCGCGTGCGCCAGCGCCGTCGCCATCGCCTCGACGGCGCGGTCGAACGGGAAGTGAGCATGGCCGGTCGCGAAGACCGGCATCGCGATGCTCCGGCAACCTCCGCGTGACGCCAGCGAGAGCGCGTTCTCGACGCACGCGGCGATCACCGCCGGCGACGACTTGTGCGCGGCGTCGCTCGCGACGCAGTGAAGGATGACCCTGGCCGGCAGGAGCCCCGCGGTCGTCGCATGCACGGAACCGACCGGCATCGCGTTGCGCCCCGCGGACTCGAGCTGCGCCTCGCACTCGCGCTTTACCTGCCAACCCGCGCGCTCGAGGACCGCCGCGCCCGTGCCCATCGCGAGCGAAAGACGCGGGTTCGTCGACGTGCAAAGCGCGTCAGCCGGCGCGTCGGCGATGTCGCCGATGATGATCGAGACCCTCATGGTTGACCGATGCTCACGAGACTACCATCGCAGCGCCGCCGCGCTCGAGCCCGAAGCGTAGAATCGCGGGATGCAGCTGGCCACGATCGCCCTCGCATTCCTCATGATCACGATTCCTCACGGACCACATCAACTCGAGACCGACGAAGCGATCCGGATCTGGTGGAAGGCCGAAGGCGGCGGACCGCCGATCGTGGTGATCCACGGTGGTCCCGGACTCGATCACGGCTCGCTCGCCGCCGATCTCGCGCCGCTCGCGAAGACGCACACGCTCGTCTACTACGACCAGCGCGGCGGCGGCAGGTCGACGCTCCCCGCGGACACCTCGCGGCTCGCGATCGACGACCACGTGCGCGATCTCGAGAAGTTGCGCGTCGCGCTCGGCCTCGAGAAGATGACGCTCCTCGCCCACTCGTTCGGACCCTCGATCGCCGCACTCTACGCGATCGAGCATCCCGGCCGCGTCGAGCGAATGATCTTCCTCGGACCCATCCCGCCGAGGAAGGGAACGTTCTTCGAGGACTACGGCGCCGAGCTGAATTCGCGCCTCACCGACGAGCAGCGCAGGAGCGCCGACGCCGCGTCCGCCAGCATCGAGGCCGGAACGGACGTCGTCGAAGCGTGCCGCGCCTACTGGGCCGTCGGGACGCCGCCTCGTCTCGCGAGAGGAGTCCCTGCCTCGCTCGTGAAGGCCGACCTCTGCACCGCCTCCGCCGAAGCGATCCGCTACGGGATGACGAAGACGGGCAGCGCGACGTGGGGATCGATGGGCGACTGGGACTGGCGCGAGAAGCTGAAGGCCGTCAAAGTCCCGACGCTCGTGATCCACGGCGACGAAGACGCGATCCCTCTGGCGCAGGTCCGCGAGTGGATCCCCGCCCTCGCCGACGCGCGGATTCTCGTGCTCGAGAGGACCGGCCACTTCCCTCACGCGGAGAAACCCGACGTCGTCTTCGAGGCGATCGAGGAGTTCACGAAAGGAACGTGGCCGAAAGCGGCAACGCGGCCCTAAGAATGCCTGATGTGGCG
>JAMPYE010000582.1 GCA_023700825.1 Thermoanaerobaculia bacterium
CGTCAGACCTAACACGGTGAGCAGCGCGATCTGGAAGTAGACGTCGTTGGCCATTCCGACCGACGAAGACGCGATGACGGTTCCGATCACGCCGAGAGGCAGCGCCAGCACGATCGAGATCGGAACGACCCAGCTCTCGTAGAGCGCCGCGAGGACGAGAAAGATGACGAGGATCGAGAAGGCGTAGAGGAGTCCCGCCTGCGACTCCGACATCCGCTGCTGGTACGAGAGGCCGGTCCACTCGGAGCCGACTCCCGATGGCAGTTTCGCGACCATCTCTTCCATCGCCTTCATCGCTTCGCCGGTGCTGTGCCCCGGCGCCGCCTCGCCCTGGATGTTCATCGAGGGGAAACTGTTGAAGCGTTCGAGACGCGGCGCGCCGTAGACCCAGCGGCCGGTCGCGATCGCTGAGAGCGGGACTTCTTCGCCGCGGTCGTTCCGCACGCGGAGGCGGCCGAGGTCTTCGGGAGACATGCGGAACGGGGCGTCGGCCTGCGCGTAGACGCTCTTGACGCGCCCCTCCTGCACGAAGTTCCCGATGTAGCTGCTGCCGAAGGCCGCCGAAAGATAACGCTGCGCGGCGGCGAGCGGGACACCGAGGGCGCCCGCCTTCTCCCAGTCGATGTCGACCTTGTACTGCGGCACGTCGGCCATCCCGTTCTGGCGGACGCGCGCGAGACGCGGGTCTTTCGACGCCATGTCGAGCAGCTGGTCGCGCGCCTCGCTCAATTTCTCGTGGCCAAGGCCCCCGCGGTCCTGGAGCATGAAGTCGAAGCCGGTCGCGTTGCCGAGCTCCGTGACGGGCGGGGGAGGGAAGGCGAAGATGATCGCCGCCCGGTGTCCGCCTAACGCCTGCATCGCCTTGCCTGCCACGTCCTTCGCGCCGAGCCCCGGCTTCTGACGCTCGTCCCAGTCCTTGAGGTGAATGAAGACGAGCCCCTGGTTCTGCCCGCGCCCCGCGAAGCCCATGCCCGCGATCGTCGCGGCCGAGATCACGGCGTCCTTCTGGTCGACGAGGAAATGGTTGCGGACGTCGTCGAGCACCGCGTTCGTCTGCTCCAGGGTGGAGCCGACGGGGAGCTGAACCATCGCGAGCAACAGCCCCTGGTCTTCGTCGGGCAGGTAGCCGGTCGGCATCCGCTGGTACAGGACCACCATCGCCACGACGATGACGGCGAACACCGCAAGGAACCGGAGCCGTCGCCCGAGCACTCGACCGACCGTCTGCACGTAACGGTCGCGCATCCTGTAGAAGAAGTGATCGAACCAGAGCATGAACGGCTGGATCGCCTTGAAGCCGGTCTCGGCCGCCTCGTGCCCCTTCGGCACCGGTCGCAGGAGCGCCGCGCAGAGCACCGGGGTCAGCACGAGGGCGACGACGACCGACAACAGCATCGACGCGATCAGCGTCACGGAGAACTGCCGGTAGATGACGCCGGTAGAGCCGGGGAAGAACATCATCGGGCCGAAGACCGCGGAGAGCACGAGCCCGATGCCGATCAGCGCGCTCGTGATCTGGTCCATCGACTTGCGCGTCGCCTCGAGCGGCGGCAGCCCCTCCTCGGTCATGATCCTCTCGACGTTCTCGACGACGACGATCGCGTCGTCGACGAGAAGGCCGATGGCGAGGACCATCGCGAACATCGTCAGCATGTTGATGGAGAAGCCGAAGAGCCCCAGGACACCGAACGTCCCGAGAATCACGACCGGGACCGCGATCGTCGGGATCATCGTCGCGCGGAAGTTCCCGAGGAAGAGGAACATGACGAGGAAGACGAGGAAGATCGCCTCGACGAGCGTTTTCACGACCTCGCCGATCGCCACGCGGACGAACGGCGTGGTGTCGTACGGGTAGACCATCGTCACGCCGGCGGGGAAGTAGCGCGACAGCTCGTTCATCTTCGCCTTCACCGCGTCGGCGGTGTCGAGGGCGTTCGCTCCCGCCTCCTGCCTGATCGCGAAGATGGCGGCGGGCTTGCCGTTGTAGTGGATCACCATGTCCGGAATCTCGGAGCCGAGCTCCACGCGCGCGACGTCCCTGATGCGCACGACCGAGCCGTCGGGGTTCGTGCGGAGCGGAACGTTGCCGAATTCCTCGGGGGTCTCGAGCAGCGACTGCACGAGGATCGAGGCGTTGAGGCGCTGGCCGGGCACCGCGGGCGCGCCGCCCAACTGACCGGCCGATACCTCGACGTTGTAGGTGCGCACGCCGGCGACGACGTCGTCGGAGGTCATCCCGTACTTCGTCAGCTTGTCGAGGTCGAGCCAGATCCGCATCGAGTAGCTCGCGCCGAAGGTCTCGACCTCGCCGACTCCCGGGACGCGGCCGATGACCGACTCGACCTGCGCCTTGATGTAATCGCTGAGATCGGCCTGGTCGAGGCTTCCATCCTCGCTGACGAGGCCGACGAGGAGGAGGTAGTTGCGCGTCGACTTGCTGACCGTCACGCCGCGCGCCTGGACGACCTCGGGGAGCGAGGGGAGCGCGAGCTGCAGCTTGTTCTGCACCTTCGACCAGGCGAGGTCGGGGTCTGTGCCCGGCGCGAACGTCAGCGTGATCTGCGCCGAACCCGACGAGTCGGCGGTCGAGTACATGTAGATCATCGTGTCGAGGCCGGTCATCTTGGTCTCGATCATCTGGATGACGGAGTCCTGGACCGTCTCGGCCGAGGCGCCCGGGTAGAGGGCCGTGATCGAGATCGACGGCGGCGCGATCGGCGGGTACTGCGAGATCGGGAGTTTGTAAATCGCGAGGGCCCCGGCGAGCATCATCGCGATCGCGATGACCCAGGCGAAGACCGGCCTGTCGAGAAAGAATCTGGCCATGGCTGGCTCCTACCTCGAGGTCGCGGCGCCGTTGGGGGAAGAAGACGCGACGAACTCCGTCGCCCGAACGCTCGTGCCGGGACGGAGCCTCTGCAGCCCTTCGACGATGACGCGCTCACCCGGAACCAGGCCGTCGGTCACCACCCACCGGTCGCCCATCGTGCGGCCGACCGTAATGACGCGCTGCTGCGCCTTCTCGTCGGGGCCGACAATCCACGCAATCGCCTGCCCTTTGGTGTTGCGCGTGACTCCCTGCTGCGGGACGAGGATTGCATCGTCTTCTACCCCCTCCGTGACGATCGCTCGAACGAACATTCCTGGCAGGAGGACGAGGCGCGGGTTCCGAAAGACCATCCTCAGCATCACGGAGC
>JAMPYE010000583.1 GCA_023700825.1 Thermoanaerobaculia bacterium
CCGGCGCCGGCCTCGACGGGAGCGTGAACGGCCTTGATGAAGTGGACGTAGTCGACGTAGGCGGCGACGAAGGCGCGGCCCGCTTCGACGCTCAAATCCTTCGTCGCGGCGGCCTTCGTGACCTTCTCGTAGCGCGCGACGATCTCGCCCCGGATGTGGTTCGTGACCTTGTCGGCGAGCGCCACGCCTTCGCCGGCTGCCAGCGCCTTGTCGATCATCACGACGAGCGGCTCGATCTGTCCCGCCGGCTTGATGCCGTCGAACGGCTCGCCTTCGCTCGCGCGATGGAGCCGGACGAGCGTCTCGAGGAAGAGCTGGTCGCCGACGCTCTTCCCGGCATCGCCGGTCGCGCGGACCGCGGTGACCTTCGTGAAGAGCTGGCGAATCTCCGCCTCGTCCTTCGGGGCGACCCACTTGAGCATCGGCGTCACGTCGCCTTTCGCAAGCGCGGCGCGCGCTTCGATGATCAGCGGCCCGTCTTCGGCATCACAGTGTGCGAATGCCGGCAGCGGAGCGATCAGGAACACGATCGCCGCGAGTGCCAGCGCGAATGTCGATTTTGAAAGGTTGCTCATGGGAATTGACCTCCGTCGAGTGTGTGGGTCGCTCGAATTGCGAACATCCACGAAGTTGGGTAGAGCAAATCGATGACCAAGTATTAAGTTATTGTTTTACAGTGGTTTGGTTAGTTGTGTTATCGATTGTATAACGAACGAATGTTATGAAATCGATCACATCGTTGTACGATGCATAACGACATGGACGCGCTCGACACCATCCTCGATATTGCCGTCGATTTGACTGCGGCGCTCACGACGACGGATCGGTACCAGCGCCTGCTCAGCGCGGTGAAGCGCGTGATTCCGTTCGACGCGGCGACGCTTCTGCGTCTCGACGGGGAGACGCTGACGCCGGTCGCGGCGTGGGGGCTCACCGAGGATGCGATGGGACGGCAATATCCGCTCAGGGAGAATCCGCGCCTCGAGATCATCTGCCGCTCGGAGGTGCCGGTGCTTTTCCCGTCGGACACGACGATGTCCGATCCGTTCGACGGGATGCTCGAAGGCGATGCGCGGGCGCTGACGCGGGTTCACGCCTGCCTCGGTTGCCCCCTCCGTGTCGAGGGGGAGCTTCTCGGCGTGCTGACGGCGGACGCGCTTGCGCCTAACGCATTCGACGACATCGACCCGCGGTTTCTGCGGGCGCTCGGCGCGCTCGCGGGAGCGGCGATGCGGACGAGCGACCTGATCGAGGTGCTGGAGAAGTCGGTCGAGCACCAGGGGCTCGTCGCGCGGGAGCTGATGCGCGTCGCGAGGCAGATGGAAGGGCCCGAGTTGATCGGCCTGAGCCGTCCGATCACGCGGCTTCGCGAGGAGATCGAGCTGGTCGCGAAGTCGGACTTCACGGTCTTGATCACCGGAGAGACGGGCGTCGGCAAGGAGCTCGTCGCGCGGGCGGTGCACGAGTCGTCGGCGCGGCGGGACCAGCCGATGATCTACGTGAACTGCTCGGCCCTGCCGGAGTCGCTCGCGGAGAGCGAGCTGTTCGGCCACGTTCGCGGGGCGTTCACGGGCGCGTCGAGCGACCGTCCGGGGAAGTTCGAGGTCGCCCACGGAGGCACGCTCTTCCTCGACGAGATCGGCGAGCTTCCGCCGGGCGTCCAGCCGAAGCTGCTGCGCGCCCTTCAGCAGGGAGAGATCCAGCGCGTCGGAAGCGACAAGGCGCGAGCCGTCGACGTCAGGGTGCTCGCGGCCACGAACCGGGTTCTGTCGCGCGAGGTCGAGCGGGGCGCGTTTCGCGCGGACCTCTACCACCGACTCGCCGTCTTCCCCATCAACGTCCCTCCGCTGCGCGATCGGATCGAGGACATCCCGATGCTCGCCGGCTACTTCTGCGACGCCGCCCGGCGCCGGTTAGGCATCGGCCCGGTGAGGATCACTCCCGACGCGGTCGCCGCGCTGCGCCGCTACTCGTGGCCCGGGAACGTCCGGGAGCTGGAGAACGTCGTCTCTCGCGTGACCCTGCGGACCTCGATCAAGGTGCCGCGCGGCGAGCCGGTCGTTCTCGAGCAGTCGAGTTTCGAGCCGGCGCTCCAGGAGTCGGGCGCGCCGCCGTCCGCCCCGGCACCCGGCGCCGCGCCGCTCCCGGCGCCCGGCCTCGCGCTCCGCGACGCGATCGACGAGTTCCAGCGCAACCTGATTGCGCGCACGGTGAAGGATCACGGCGGCAACTGGGCCGCGGCCGCGCGCACCCTTGGGCTGCATCGAAGCAACCTGCATCACCTCGCCACAAGGCTCGGGCTGAAGTAGAGCCGGCCGGCGCGGTATGGTGACGTCGTGATGTTGCGATCCGTCGGCATCGTCGGCTGCGGTTGGCTGGGGCGTGCGCTCGCCTCGCGCCTCATCGCGTCCGGAGTGCACGTCGTGGGGACGACTGGATCTCCCGAGAGCGCCGCGCACCTTGCGGCGCTCGGCGTCGAGAGTCTCGTCGCGAGGTTCGTTCCCGAGGGGGAGGGCGATCTCTCGAGGCTGCACGACGTCGACGCGATCGTGGTCGCGATTCCGCCGTCGCGCGGGCTCGATCCGCTCGCGCAGGCTCGGGCGATCGCGCGGGCCGTCGCGGCGACCCGCGCCGCGCACCTCGTGCAGATCAGCACGACCTCGGTCTATCCGAACGCGGGAGGTCGCGTCGTGGAGGACGACGCGATCGCGGACCACCCGTTGCGCCGCGTCGAGGACTCCTGGCATCAGGATGGCCGCCTCGTGACGATCCTTCGCTGCGCAGGGCTTTACGGCCCGGGCCGGCTCATCCTGCCCTACGTGCTCCGGGCTGGCGTCGTCGTCGACGAAAACGCCCCCGTGAATCTCGTCGAGCAGTCGGATGTCGTGAGCGCGATTTGCCGTGCGCTCGAGAGTCCGGCCGCTGGCACCTTCAACCTCTGCGCCGACGAGCACCCGACGAAAGGGGAGTTCTATCGCGAGCTCGCGAAGCGCGCGCGGCTCGGCGTGCCCCGCTTCGATCGAACGGGCGAGCCGTGGAAGGTCATCGACAACCGAAAGTTCAGGGAGCGCTTCGCCTTCCGGTACGAGCATCCCGATCCGCTGAAGTTCCCGGTGTAGGGATACCAGGCGGGAACCGGTTTGTATGTGGCGCAGGCACTCCTGCCTGCGTGCGGTGCGAAGCGCC
>JAMPYE010000584.1 GCA_023700825.1 Thermoanaerobaculia bacterium
GAAGAAGTCCCTCGCGCGAACGCCCGCGAACCCCGCGCCATAGTTCAGCACCGCGAACGGGAAGAGTGGGATCAGCCGGAGGATCAGCATCGTCTGGAATCCGGCATGGTCGAGGTAGCGCGCGATCCTGTCCCCACCGAACTTCGCCATCGCCTCCGCGCCGAGAAAGCGGGCGACGAAATAGGACATCATCGCGCCGATCAGCGAACCGACGATTGCGTAGAGAGACCCCAGCTTCCATCCCCAGATCACGCCAGCCGCGATCAGGAAGACGCTGGCCGGAATCCAGAGCACGCAAGCCACGGCGAACGCCGCCATGAACACCAACGGCGCATACCAGAGCGAGGCAACCCGGCGGATCGCCTCGCTCACGTTTTCCACCGTCAACCAGGTACGGAGCGGCGAGGCATAGAGAACCGCGACGATCGCGAAGAGCGCGACGCCGACAGCGAGCTTCGCTTTCGTGCGACCAGTCAGAGCCATGTTGATTTGTCGCCGGGACGGCACCGTCCGCGGCACACTCACGGAACGCGACCCACGGGAGGCAGATTCCGTGACGGCGAGGACGTTTCGCGACGAGACGTTCGCGACGCGATACACTCCCCTTGCCCCTCGTCGGGGCCTCAGTCCGAAATGACTCTCAAGGCTCTCGTCCCGGCCCATTTCGTCGATGAGCTCCGCGAGCCGGCGCGCGCGATCGGAGCCACGCTCATCGGCTACGACCAGCACGCCGTGCCAGCGGAGCCCTGTCGCGACGCCGTCGCCCTCTTTCGGTGGTGGCTCAGCTCCGAGGCGGGCGACCGGCTCGTGCGCGAACACCCCGCCCTGCGCTGGGTACACACAGGCTCCGCCGGCGTCGACCACATTCTCACCCCGTCGTTTCGCGCCTCCGGCATCACCCTCACCAACTCCGCCGGCGTTCACGCCCCTTCGATCGCGGAGTGGGTCGTCGCGTTGATTCTCGCAGAAGCGAAGGGGCTCGACGCGATCTTCGGCCAGCAGCGGGAGCACGTCTGGAAGGCAACCCGCTCCGAAGAGATTGGCGGACGCCACGCGTTGATTCTGGGGGGCGGGCAAATCGCCCGGGAGATCGCCTCTCGTCTGCGCGCGATGGGAGTCCGGGTCACCGCGGTGACACGCAGCGGGCTCCCGAGCGGAGACTTCGACGCCGTTGCCGGCGTGGCCTCGCTCCGGTCGCTCTGCGGGTCGGCAGACTGGCTCATCCTCGCGGCCCCCCTCACGGAGGAAACGCGCGGGATCATCTCTGCCGGCATGATCGCGGCACTTCCGTCACGTGCGAGGATCGTCAACGTGGCGCGTGGCGAGCTCGTCGACGAGCGCGCGATGCTCGAAGCGCTCACGGAAAGGAGGATTGCAGGCGCCATCCTGGACGTCTTCGAGCAGGAGCCACTGCCGGCCGATCATCCTTTCTGGGCGATGGACTCGGTGCGCGTGCTCCCCCACACGACGTGGCGGAGCGAACAGGTCCACGCCCGACAGCTGGCGCTGTTTCTCGACAATCTGGGCCGCTACGTGCGCGGCGAACCCCTCCGCAACATCGTGGATCCCACGCGGGGATACTAGGCGCGCTGCGCGCGAGGTGAGAATGAAGAATCAAGTGTTGAGAGATTCCGCTGTATCGCAGGCATGAATGGTGTCGGCGTAAAGGCGCTTACGCCCGCCCGGCTAAATGTGCCCGACCCGGCCTGGGCGGGACCTGCACGATCTCTCAAGTTTCAATTTTTCATTCTCAATTCGCGGCGCTGCCGCGGCGCCACCGCGGCAGCGCCGCGGCCTACGCCGCCGTGTTCTCGAGGATCATGGCGATTCCCTGGCCGCCGCCGATGCACGCCGAAGCGAGCCCGTAGCGGGCCTTGCGACGTCGCAGCTCGTAGAGGACCGTGATCACGAGGCGTGTGCCGCTCGCGCCGAGCGGGTGGCCGAGCGCGATCGCTCCACCGTTCACGTTGAGCTTCGCCATGTCGAGATCGAGCTCCTTCGCCACGGCGAGAACCTGTCCGGCGAACGCCTCGTTGATCTCGATCAAGTCGATCTGCTCCAGCTTCATCCCCGCGCGATCGAGAGCGGCCTTCGTGGCAGCGACCGGGCCGATCCCCATGATCTGAGGGTCGCAGCCGGTGATGCCCCAGGAGACGATGCGTCCGAGCGGCTTGCGATTCGCAGCGCGCGCCTCGTCGGCACCCGCTACGACCACCATCGCTCCGCCGTCGACGATTCCGCTCGCGTTCCCGGCCGTCACGTAGCCGTCCTTCCCGAATGCGGGTTTGAGCTTTGCGAGCCCCTCCATCGTCGTTTCGGGCTTCAGGTGGTCGTCCTGCGAGAAGAGCTCGCCCTTTCGGCCGACCGCAACCGGGATGACCTCCTCCGCGAGGCGACCGCTCGACCAGGCGTCGGCAGCCTTCTTCTGGCTCGCAAGCGCGAACTCGTCCTGGTGCTCGCGCGTGATGCCGTACTTGTTCGCGAGGTTGTCGGAAGTCTGTGCCATGTAGAAGCCCGTGTGGCTGTCGAGAAGCGAGGCCATCAGCGAATCTTCCAGCTGTCCTCCTCCGAGGCGAAAGCCTTTGCGGGCACCTCGCAGCACGAAGGGTGCCTGCGACATGTTTTCCATTCCGCCGGCCAGGATCGTCTTCGCTTCGCCGAGGATGATCTGCTCCGCGCCACTGACGATCGACTGGATGCCCGATCCACAGAGACGGTTCACGGTGAGCGCAGGAACCGGGATCGGAACTCCAGACTTCAACCCCACGTGGCGTGCGCCGTAGATGGCGTCCGAAGACGTCTGGAGCGCGTTACCGACGATCACGTGATCGATTTCGGCCGGCTCGACCGAGGAGCGTTTCATGGCTTCCTTCGCCGCGATGGTCGCAAGGTCGATCGCGCTGATATCCGAGAAATGCCCGTTGTACTCCGCCATCGGCGTGCGGGCCCCTTCGAGAATCACGATGTCTTTCATTCAGCTCTCCGTTTCTTTCGAGGATGGTGGTGCGACGTCGGCGACCTTAACATCTTCCGGTTCGCCCTCGGGCAGGTACGTCAGCAGGACAGCATCGGGCGTAGCGGGGATCGCGGCCGCCATCGGTCCGCGCACTCGAATCCTCCACGCGATGAACGAGATCGCCCCGAGCTCTGCGAGCGTAAGGAAGACGCTCGCCTCGATGCCGA
>JAMPYE010000585.1 GCA_023700825.1 Thermoanaerobaculia bacterium
TGCTCAGGGTCTCGCCCGACACGACTTCGTGGATCTTCGGGCCCGCGGCCGCGGCGGGGACGGCTGCCGGCGCTGCGGCGGCCGCCGGGGTTGCTGCTGCCGGCGCGGCAACCGGCTTGTCGATCGCGATCTGATTGATTGTGTTCTTCGTCTCGATCAGCTTGTTGAATGCGGCCATGATCTGGCCCTTGATGTTGACGTCGGGCGCGTGACCCTTGAGCGTTACAATCTCGTCCGCGACGTCAGCCGCGATCTGTGCCATCGGGAACTGCCCCCGAAGCGTCTCGATCGCCCCATGCACCTTTTCTTCGAATGATTTTCCAAAGAGACCCATGTCGTTCCTCCTTCAAACAGCCGGGATTCCGAGGGGATCGCCGGTTGCCGCGTGGCAGCCCAATCGTCCCACCGCGAAGTCTCTGCGGCCGGTGCCGCAGTTGCGGTCATTCCTCCTCGTGATGCGCGAGTCGGCGCTGTCCGTCAACTCGTTCGAGAACGCCACTATATACCCGGACTTCGGATACGGACTGCCGGCCGCTCTGTCCGAGAGAAGTGCGCGAGAGGTCTCCCGGCATCGAAGATGGAAAGACGGGGTTGGAGCCACAGTCTCGAGAATTCGGAGTCGCCGGCCGGAAAGCCCGCAGTATGAACACTCCGACCCCGACTGCTGGCCTGTTCTCGCGAGAGTCGGCACGCAGCGCTTTGCATGCAGCCGGATAAGCGAGGTGTTCGACACTCACGGTCTCACCCCGAACGATTCTAAGATTGCACGATGAACGATCGAAAGATTCTGATTCTCGGCAGCGACCAGGCGGTGCTCTTTCCGCTCGCAGGCGGCCTGCGGCGTGCCGGGTGGCTGGTCCTTTCCGCACACGACGCGGAGACGGCGATGAGCGTGGCGCGAAAGCAGCGGCCGGCCGCAGTCGTCATCGACAGTCAGCTCGCCGATGGCGCTGACGTCGAGGCGCTGACGAGGCTTCGCGCGGCGATCTCGACGACATTGATTCCCGCCGTGTGCATCGTTCCGACGAACGCCGGTGCGCGAGAGAAGTTTGCCGCGGCGGGTGCGCAGGAGTTCATCGAGCCGCCGGGCGATCCGTCCGCCATCGACGCTGCGCTCCGCCGCCAGCTGGGGCGATCCGACTCGATCCTGCAAGTGCCGCCCGCAGCGCTCGGCGGGCAGCGGCGAGCCGAGGAGTTGAGCCGGAGTCAGCTGCTCGACAGCCCGCGGAACGAGTGGCTCGACCGGCTCACGGTTCTCACCGCGAAACTCCTGCGTGCTCCCACGGCGCTCGTCTCCGTCGTCGATGCAGAGAGACAGTTTTTCAAGAGCCAGACGGGCTTGCCGGAGCCTTTCGCGACGGAGCGACAGACGCCGCTGTCCCATTCCTTCTGCCAGTGGGTCGTCGGGAGCAGGGAAGAGCTCGTCGTCAGCGATGCGCGCGAGCATCCCGTGTTGCGAACCAACGGCGCGGTGCGCGATTTGAACGTCATCGCGTACGCAGGTGTGCCATTCTCCCTGGCACGCGGCGCGGAGACGCTGGGGTCGTTCTGCATTCTCGACACGCAGCCGCGAATCTGGGCCGAAAGCGAGCTGGCGACGTTGCGCAGCTTGTCGCTGATCGTGCAGTCCTACGTCGCCACGGGCTCGACACACGAGGAACGAAGCGCGAAGATCGAGGCCGTCGCCAGTGGAATCGGTGCCGCCGTGCGCCTGCTGCAGGCAGTTCACGATCCCCACCGGCGTGAGTTCGCGGCGCTCGTCGAGAATCAGAGCCAGCACCTCGTGCGACTGCTCCCCTGAATGGGGCGCATGCGCCCCCATCTCACGCTACTTCCAGTGCTTCTGCACGAACGCCTCGACTTCAGGCAAACCGCCCTGGAGGATGAGGTAGCCGTTGTGAGGCTCGCGCGGGGTGATCTCGTGGTTGATCGGCGTCGTCATCATCTCCCGGATCATCTTCAGGTCGTCGGTTTGACCTAACACCCATCCGAGCTTCACGTACGCCGTCTCGGGGAGCATGTTGTCCATCGGGATGATTCCGAGGTCGAGAAGGTCGCGGCCCGTGTCGTAGACGTACATCTGGGCGAAGCCCCAGAGCGTCTGGACCGTCATGACGACAGTCATCCCCTTGTCGATCGCGCGGCGGATCGCGGGGTAGAGCGGCTTGTTCACGTGACCGAGGCCCGTGCCCGCAATGACCATCCCGCGGTAACCGAGATCCGAGAGCGAGTCGATGATGTCGGGGTTGAAGTTCGGGTAGTAGTACTGGATCGTCACCTTCTCCTCGAAGACCGGCGTGATGATCGGCTTTCGCGTCTTGTCGCGGCGGACGATGTCGTCGGTGAGGTAGGTGAAGTGACTCCCGTTCTCGCCGGCGTACCGGCTCACTGTCGCGAGCGGCGTCGCGCCGATCGTCCGAAACGTGCTTCGATAGCTCGAGTGCATCTTCCTGCAGCGCGTGCCGCGGTGGAGGAGGTCGTAGTTGTCCGACGTCGGGCCGAACATGCAGATCATCACCTCGGCGATATCGCATTCGGCGGCCGAGCGGACTGCGTTCATGAGGTTGAGCGCTGCGTCGGACGACGGGCGGTCACTCGAGCGCTGGCTGCCGACGATGACGATCGGCACCGGACTGTTCTGCACCATGAAGCTGAGGATCGCCGCGGTGTGCGCCATCGTGTCGGTGCCGTGGCCGACGACGATGCCGTCGGCGCCGCGCTCGATCTCCTCGCCGATCGCGATCGCGAGGGCCTTGTACTGCTCTGGCGCCATGTTCTCGCTGAAGACGCCAAAGAGCTTCTTCGTGGTGAGATTCGCGATGTCGGCGAGCTCGGGCACCGCGCCGTAGAGCTCGCCGGGCGTGAACGCCGGGATGACCGCGCCGGTCCGGTAGTCGAGCCGGCTCGCGATCGTCCCCCCGGTGCCGAGCAGCGTGACGTTCTTCTTCTTCGGGTCGAAGGGGAAGTCCTTCTCGGGGATCTTGTAGACCGCCTTGCGGTAGCCGAGCTCGGTCGCCGAGGCGATGCGGTCGGCCTTGATGCCGACGTTGTAGCCGTTGAAGAGCTTGACGACGACGTGGAGGTCGTCGGCGTTCTCGCTGCGCGGGAGGATGACGCCGACGAACTTCGAGCCGAGGTCGTTGACGATCTCGACCTCGCTCCAGACGCCGATGCCGAA
>JAMPYE010000586.1 GCA_023700825.1 Thermoanaerobaculia bacterium
CCGCCAGGTCGGGGCGCCCGACGTCACCGATGAAGAGCGTATCGCCCGTCAGGACCTTTACCGGTTTCGACGAGACCTCTTCGTCGATCACGAGCCAGCAGACGCTCTCGGGCGTGTGTCCCGGCGTCTCGAGCGCCCGCAGTACGACGCGCCCGACGCGCAATTCGTCCCCGTCGTGCACGGCGCGATGAGGGAACTCCGCGGCGGCTCGCGCGCCGAAGACGATCTCGGCGCCGGTGCGCGCGGCGAGCTCCCGGTGGCCGCTCACGAAGTCGGCGTGCAGGTGCGTCTCGATGATGTACCGGATCGCGAGCCCTTCCGCCTCCGCGTCCCGGAGGTACTGCTCGACGTCGCGCTGCGGGTCGACGACCGCGGCCTCGCCGTCTGACCCGACGATGTACGAGGCGTGGGCGAGGCAGCCGAGGTAGAACTGGCGAAAGTGCATGGGGACTCCCTTTCGGATCGGCTATCGATGCCAGCTGACGCGGGGATAGTCTACGGCGAGAACGAACAAGGCGAGAAGCGACGCGAGCACGGTCACACCAAGCCCGACCGCGACGAGCGGGTTGCGGTAACGAAACTCGACGACATGCTCGCCCGCCGGGACGACGACACCCTGATATGCCACGTTGACGTGCCGGATCGCCGCCGGCGTACCGTCGATGGTCGCCCGCCAGTACTTGTGCGCGGTGACCGATGCGACGAGCAGCACGTCGCCGGCGGCGCGGACGCGGACGCGCGCGCCGTTCGCGGATTCATCGACGGACTCGAGTCTGCCCGTGGACGGGACGAAGGCGCCGCTCTCCACGAAGGCCACGCCGCGAACGCTTTCTCTCTTCGCGACCTCGTCCACGAACGTCGCGAGACGGGCAGCTTCGACGATCTCGGACGCGAGGAAGTAGCGCGGGTTGTCGCCGACGTCGATGAGGTCGACGGGGCGGGCACGCGAGGGATCGTCGCCGGGACGAAGCACTCGCGCCTCGTCCCGGCTGAACAGCGCGACCCACCGCACGTTGGACATCGCCGAGAAATGCTCGATGTAGCGATTCGAGCGCTCGCGCACTTTCCACATCGCGTCCGTGAGGTCGACGGTTCGAGCGAGCTGCGACTTGTCGATGTCGGTGTCGAAGACGCTGCGCACCCCCCAGTTCGCGGCGACGCGGGGGAAGAGCCCGTTTCGCGCGATCCACATCCGCGTTGCGGGATCGGCGAAGTGACGCCGCCCGCTCGGTGACGCGGTGCTCCACTCCGCCACGTGAAAGAGGCGCCCCGACTCGAGATTCGGCGTCATGGTCTCGACGAGCGCCGGGGGATCGGCGAACGATGCCGGTTTGCGGGGACAGAGCTCGAACGACTGAAGGGAGAGGTCGAGGACGGCGAACGCGAGGGCCGCGCCGATCGCGGCGCGCTGTCTGCCGAAGGCGAAGAGGAGGATCGTCGCGAACGCGCTCGACGCGCGGGCGACCAGGCCGACGATCGCCGTGCGCATCAGCGCTGCCGCCTCACCCTGCGGCGCGTTCGACAAGGGAAAGACGGCGCCGAACGCTTCGGGCCACGAACCGCTGTGGCTGATTCCGAGTACGACCAGGGACGCGGCGAGCACGATGACGGAGGCCCGCACCGCCGCGCGTCGGGTCGCCTCGTCGCGCATCAGGCGATCGAACATCGCCGCCGCCGCGATCGTGGCGAGAAAGAGCGCCGCGATGCCGTGCCTCTCCGGGAAACGAATCATCGTGAGGGGAGGAATCGCCGACAGCGCTCCCGCCGGCCCCCGCCCGCCGGCGGCCAGGAGCCAGAAGAGCGCGGCTCCGCCGACGAGCCACCAGAACCATGCGCCCGGACGTCGCAGCGCGCCCGTGATCAGCAGGACCGGCACGAGGATGCCGGCATAAAAGCTCAACACGAACGGCGCTCCCTCGACGGGATACCACGCCCGGCCCCACCAGTGATCGCTCTCGAACGCCTCGAATCCGAGCAGGTTGGGTGAGAAGAGCTCGATGGCGCGCGCCGGCGGGAGGTTCCACCACGACACCATCTCCGGCTCGAACCCCCGCGCGCGCGCAGAGCCCGCGACATGGTCGACCAGCGGCACGACCTGGACCGCCGCGACCGTGAGGCCGGCGAGGGTGACGGCCGCCGCCAGCGCCAACGCGCGCGCGATCCGGCGGACCGACGGCCGTCGCCGCGTCGCCTGAAAGAGCCCGAGCCCCACGACGATCATCGCGGTCTCGACTACGACGGTCGGCTCGAAGACGAGATCCTGCAGCCCCACGAGCAGCGCCGCGCACGCGAAGCGGCGTGCCGTCGGTCGCACGAAGAGCCTGCGTGCCGCCAGGATGATCAGCGGCATCCACGACCAGGCGAAGAGAATCGGGAGCAGGTTCACGGCCGAGAGCGCAGGCCCGCCGATGGCGAACGTCACGGCGCCGAGGGAGGAGGCCGCGACACCGAGGCGGAGTCCACGCAGCAAGAGGAACATCGCGGCGGCTGCGACCACGAGGTGAAACAGGATGTGCAATGCGAAACCGAGCTCGAAATCGGGGAGGAGGACGAGCCACTGCGGAGGATAGAAAACCTCGTATTGCACGTTGGCCGCCATCGGCTGGCCCGCCCCGTGGTAGGGATCCCAGTACGGGAACTCGCCGCCGCGCACGACCTCGGCGAACACTTTCCTGGTCGGGTGGAAGAAGCGCGTCAGGTCGCGCAGGTAAAGGACGCGGCCGAGAATCACGTCCGCGAACAAGAGGAGGATCAGCCCGCAGAGGATCGCGAGGGCGAGGCGGTCGCTGCGGCGCGGGAGCACGCTGAGATTATAGAGGGACGTGCGGGCGTCGCCGCCCCCGCGCGAATCGAGAATGGAGAATGGAGAGAGGGGTGTGGCTCCACCATCTCTCGATTCTCGATTCTCCAATTCTCAATTCGGAATCACCTCATTCCTCGAGGATCGCGATCTCCGGAACGTTCCTGTACTTTTCAGCGTAATCGAGGCCGTAGCCGACGACGAAGGCGGGCTCGATCGCGAAGCCGACGTAGTCGGGCGTGAAGGGGAACTTCCGCGCCGTCGGCTTGTCGAGAAACGCCGCAACCTTGACCAGCGAGGCGCCGCGCGACTCGATGTAGCGGCAGACCTCGCGGATCGACATCCCCGAGTCGATGATGTCTTCGACGATGAGCACG
>JAMPYE010000038.1 GCA_023700825.1 Thermoanaerobaculia bacterium
GTCGGGGCCAACGATCCAGGCGATCGCCTGCCCTTTGGTGTTGCGCGTGACTCCCTGCTGCGGGACGAGGATTGCGTCGTCTTCCACACCCTCCGTAACGATCGCTCGCACGAACATTCCTGGCAGGAGGACGAGGCGCGGGTTCCGAAAGACCATCCGCAGCATCACGGAGCCGGTGGACGGATCAACCGTCACATCGCGGAACTGGAAGGTGCCCTGGAGGGGGTAGGGCGTGCCGTCCTCGAGCAGAAGCCTCACCCTCGCCTTCTTCTCCTCGTCGGAACGGACGGCGCCGCTGTCGAGCGCCGCGCGGAGCCTCAGCAGGTCGGCCGATGACTGGGTGACGTCGACGTAGATCGGGTCGAGCTGCTGAATGATGGCAAGCGGTGCCGGCTGGTAGGCCGTGACCATGGCGCCGATGGTCACGCTCGATCGACCAATGCGACCCGAGATGGGCGCACGCAGAGGCGTATACGAGAGGTTTATCCTCGCGCTCTCGAGACCGGCCTCTGCGGCTGCGACTGCGGCTTCTCCCCGCAGCAGTGCCGCGACTGCGTCATCGGCATCCTGCCGGCTTGCCGCGTCGATCTTCGCGAGTCCCTCGAGCCGTTCGGCACGCGATCGTAGCGCAGGGAGCGTTGCCTCGGCATTCGCCAGCGCGGCGGCAGCTTGCGCCCGCGCGCTGACATAGGGCGCGGGGTCGATCTGGTAGAGGAGGTTTCCGACGCGGACGTCGGCGCCCTCGGTGAAGGCGCGATCGAGGATAAGGCCGCTGACCTGTGGACGGATCTCCGCGACGGCGGACGAAGCGGTTCGTCCCGGCAGTTCGGTCGTCAGCTCGATCGGCTCGGCGCGGACGGTAACAGTCCGGACTTCGGGAGCACTGCTGGCGGCGGGAACCGCGGAGCGGCTACACGAAGAGAAGAAGTAGACAAGGGCGAGAGCGGTCGCGATGGCGATGGCGATGGCAACGATTCGCGCGTCGAGCGCGGGGTCGTCTTTATCGGTGGGATTGTGCATGGTTCAGTCTCCTTCAACGAAACGAGTCCCGGAGCAGCGAGGCTGCGCGAAGGACGTGAGCGTCGCGATATCCATTTCGTTCATTACTGACTGAACAAATTAGTTTTGACTGTACAATTTGTCAAGTGAAAGCTATCTTTGCCGACGTGACGACGCTTCATCCGGCCGCCGTGGAGTTCATCGAGCGCCTCGCGCTCGTCGTCGAGTCCGCGGGCATCCCGCGCGTCGGCGGGCGAATCCTCGGGCTGTTGATTGTCGAAGGGGAGCCGCTATCGTGTCGCGAGCTGGCGGCGCGCCTCCAGGTCAGCCGGGGAAGCGTCTCGATGAACACCCGTCTGCTCGAATCGCGCGGGGTGATCCACCGGCTCTCCCGACTTGGCGAGCGCCGCGACCTGTTTGGACTTGACGACGGCTTTCCCGAGCGGATGATCGCACGGAGCCTCGAGGCGCAACGAGCGATGCTGCAGCTGGCCGCGGAGGCGCGATCCCGTCTTCCCGCCCGCTGCGTCCGCGCGAGATCGGACCTTGACCGGATTGAATCGTTTTCAAGAATCGCGGTCGAGACGATGGAACTGATGCTCGAAAAGTGGCGCAATTCTACGCACGTCGTGGCGGAAACTGATCGAGAGGCGACTTCGTGACTCCAGCCTTTGAACGACAATCAACTTTCAGACCGGGCGAAACCGCATGATCGTGGTGGGCAGAGTGCAGCGCATCGACTATTCTTCAAACGTGAAAACACTTCATCCGGCAGCGGTCGAGTTCATCGAGCAGCTCGCGCTGGTTGCGGAGGCCGAAGGCCTCCCCCGCATCGCCGGGAGGATCGCCGGGCTGCTCGTAATCGCCCAGGAACCGATGTCGTTCGACGATCTCGTCGCCCAGCTGCAGGTCAGCCGCGGAAGCGTGTCGACAAATACACGCATTCTCGAGTCACGCGGAGTGATCCGCCGAGTCAGCCGACTGGGAGAACGACGCGACCTGTTCGAAGTTCCTCCAGATTTTCCTGAGCGTTTTCTCGAAAAGCAGGTCGAACGGCAACGCGCGGTGCAACGCATCTTTGCGAACGCCCGCAAGAGGCTTCCCTCAAGCTACGCGCGGGTCAAGGGGGAGCTCCAGCGCGCGGAGGAGTTCCACGGACTGCTCATCGAGTCGACCGAGAAAACACTCTCCGGCTGGAAGCGGCGCAAACGCTGAACGGAGCAGTTCGACACGCCGACATTGAAGGGCCCTTCAGCGCTCGGCCGAACAGCAAACCGCTGCGACCCTTGGATCGTCGTGGTCCGTCGCCGTCGTCACGGTCATTCTCACTGGACCCAAATCTGTCGACCTGAATTCTCAGTTCTCGATTTCCTAACACGGAGAGTTCGAAATTCGGCGCAGTGATCATTCGGCGCTTCCTCGTGTGGAGCTCCAAACGATCCCGCGGATCCCAGGGCCGATCCTGCCCCCCGAGCGCCGGCTATCCTGGAGGAGTGCTCCCAAGGCACGGAACGTCGCGGCTGGTGCCCGTCGCGTCGCCCTGTCGTCGCCGTTCGGAATTCGTCGGAAGGGAGCTTGGGAAGCTCCTACTCTACCAACTGAGCTACGCCCGCCTGATGCCCCAACCCGCGCATTCTCCTACAGATACTTCAGATGCACTGGTCCAACAACGCTGCGCGATTCTAGCACGGATCCCCCGATCTGCGGGGGTCAAAGAGCGTCGTAGAGACCTAAATGGAGACCTGAATGGAGACGTGCGTCCGGGGTGGCCGAGGTCGGATTCAGAGTTGCGCTCCGTGGTTCCGAAGGATTCCGATCGTGCGCCGGCCGTGCCGTCGAGACTGTCCACGGAGGTCAATATGCACGACGCACCTGACGAGCAGTTTCCTGACGTGAACGGCTTCAAGTACATCCCGTCGTTCGTATCCGAACCCGAGGAACGCGCCGCCCTCGAGCTCTTCGGAACGATGCCGTTTCGGTCGATCAGAATGCGCGGCCAGATTGCACGACGGACGGTCTGCTGCTTCGGCTTCGACTACGTGTACACGCGCCGCGGCGTCGCCCCGGCGGAACCGATGCCACCCGTCCTCATGCGCCTTCGAGAACGCGTGGAAGCTCTCACTGCCGAGACGTCCGAATTCAATCAAGCCATCGTCACGAGTTACCCGCCGGGCGCGGGCATCAACTGGCACCACGACGCCCCCGTGTTCGGCCCGACCATCGTCGGCGTCTCCTTTGGGAGCGCGGCGCGTCTGCTTCTCAAGCTCGGAGATGTTGTGCACCGAGTCGACCTCGCTCCGCGTTCAGCGTACGTCCTCGGTGGAGCCGCGAGGTCTGAGTGGTTCCACCGCATCGCTCCAGTGGCGTCGCACCGTTACTCAGTCACGTTTCGCCAACTTCCCACAGCGTAGACGGTTCGTCTCGAGACGGAGGAGATACTCATGAGTGCTACTTCGGGAATCAACGAGTCTCAGGTTCGTTCGGCCAGCAAGGCGCTGCGCGACTTTCTGGAGCGCATCGCATCGCTCCCGCCCGAGGACGTCGAGGGCTGGAGGAGAGCACTTCGTCATGCACTGCAGGAGATCGAGGGTGCCGTTGCCCGCTCGATCCAGCATGGGGCATGGGTGAGCTTCAGAACGTCCCGCGTACCCGAGCGGCTCGTCGGTACGGTGACGAAGTTGAACGCCAAGACCGTAACCATCCGCGTCGCGCGGCCGAAGTCGCAGGCCGGACGGACGTGGCGCGTGAGCCCCTCTCTGCTCACGATCGCGGAGCCGATCGAGATGCCGAAAATCGATGAGAAGCGTGCACTCGAGATCGCGTCTGAAGCATGCGCCGAGGAGAGCTTCGGCGCCGAGGAATGCGAACCGACGTACCTCGTCGAACGAGACGGTCTTCACCTCGTCTTCGTCGAGACTCCGGCCCACGGCTACTTCGTGGTCGTGGAACCCGATGGAGTTGCGAGGATCGTTGGAGAGGAAGACTGCGGTATCCAGGATGCGCGCACGCGCCGACACTTCGGAATTGGCGTGTACGCCGAAGAGTACATGCCCTGGGTCTAGCTGCAAGTCTGGACGGATCGCTCCTCATTCGCCGCGTTCGCAGCAGCCGGGACCGCAAGGCCTCCAAGCAGCTCGGCGCGAGCGGAGCGAACGCCGAGGTTCCATGGCCAACTGCCGAGGGCACTCTCCCTTGAGCGGTCGCTCCTCACCGCAGTGACTCGTCTCAGAGCCGTATGCAATGCTCTACTCCAAACAGTGATTCGACTCCGGCGTCCTTCGCCGGGGATCGTGCGCCCAGATCGATCACGGCCAGGTTTCGCTTCGCACGCGAACAGCAGACGTAGAAGAGGTTCCGCGTCCGGAGGAACCGCTGTTCGTTCTTGCCAGAACTATCGCCGCTCAGATATTTGTCGAAGGAGTAGAGGTTCCAGTTCGCGCCCGCGTCATCGAGGACCACATACACGGTGTCGAACTCTGCGCCCTTCACGCCATGCTTCGTAGCGAAGGGCGTGTGCTCAAGGAGAAACGTCGCAAAGGCTCGGATTTGGAGGTACGGGAGCTTCAGCAGCGAATCATAGAACGTCCGCTCGCGCTCCCGCCGCTCAGCGTCGTCGGCATCAACTGGTTCTTTTGTGCTGGAGCCCGACGGATTCTTCATCCGCTCGACCAGGGACTCTGGCACGTCGAGCAGGCGCCCCTCGAGCAGGCACTCAAGCACGTCGCGAACCGACCCCGTCAGCTGAGCAGCACACAGAGAGTCGAGCGTCGAGGTCGTGGCGCTCTTGCCGCCGGCGGTCGCGAGATCGTAGCCTGCTGTGGCGAGTAGCGACAGCGTCCGCGCCGAATCACCCCGAGCCGACGCTTCGGCAACCGGCTCAATCTTCCGGATGAAAAACGCAATCTCAGGATCGTCCCCGGCGAGGAATTGGTCACGGGCAAACCCGCCCCGAGCCGCAAAGATTTCCAGAAGCGATTGGTAGCCGCAGGACTGTGCAATGAGCTTGTGGGTAAGGAACAGTTCTCTCGGTGTCGCGCCCTACCATCCATCGCGTGATTCGAGGGCCGCGTGCGCACGGAGCAGACCTTCAGCCGGTGCTAGTCCGTTGACGTTCACGTAGACCGCGTCACCAGGCACATTGTCTGCGGCGGGAAACTGCTTGATATCAGTGCGGATGCGATTCAGCACCTCGATGACCGCAGTTGAGCACCGCCGATTGTCACCTTTCACGATCCGAACAAGCTTCTGCACAAACTTAGTCGGAACCTCGCCCACGCCAGGGTGCTCACCACCGTGGTAGATGTTCTGCATCTTGTCGCCAAACAGACCGACGACAAGACCCGGCACGTTGGTTAGAAGGATATCGAGCATCGCCATCACAGCCGCGCTGCTGTCCTGGTACTCGTCGACGAGAATGTACGGGTACCGCGCGGCGACGAGTCGTGAGAGCAACGGATTCGCCTCGAACATCTCCCGAGCAACGTTCAGCACGTCATCGTGCCACAGTCGCCCTTCGAGAAAGTTCGAACCGCGGTCGGAGTACGTGATCGCTTCACGAGAGAGCGCGTCACGTAGTGCCTCGGGATCCACCTTCCGGCTGCTGCGGTCAGGGAGCGCCGCGTTCGCCGACTGCAACGCACGCTTGAGTGCCAGCTGATGGGGTTGGATCGCACTCCATAGGAAATCGTGAATCGTCGAGGCGTGGACAAGCGGCGTGTTCCCCGTTCGTTCGATCACCTCATCCTTGGCGACGTTCGTGTAGGTGATGCACGCGATGCTCTGCCCGGATGCCCGCAGGTCAGCACCCGCGTCATCACAGATGTCCCGCAGTGCCTCCACCAGCGAATAGGTCTTCCCCGCACCAGCACCGGCATCGAGCAGAAAACTCTTCCTCTCGCGGGCACACTCGTGTATCGCTGCCGCGACGTCGTTCATAAGGGTCCTGTTCAGCGAGCCACCTGAGCCCATCCGCGATGTACTTCGGAGTCGTCCAGCCATCGACGGTCATAAGGTCCAACGCGAAGTCGACCTTGTCCAGCGTCAGGTCGAATGCCTGCTCACGCAGCGCCGTCGCGCTAGCGTGGTCGAACCGTACCACCGTCGCGGACAGGGCCTTCCGGTTAGCGAGCAACCAGTCCGCGTTGCAGTAGACGAACGCTTCTTCGAAAGTCCTCCCGCACGCCAGACCGTCCCGCTCTGGCACTTGATACGCAACCTGGATACGCCCCTCCGTCTTCTCGACGGCGGTGGCGGCATGGAGCACAGCGAGGTCAGCCTTGCCGGGGAGCCACGTCTTAAGCGTCTGGTTGCTCGTGGATTCTCCCTCCGCGACACGGCAGCGCTTCTTGTCGGATCCGACCGAATCGAGGTCCGTAACGATGAGCGTGGGTACCTCGAGGAACTCGAGTAGTCCTCGAAAGAGGTGCGCGTGCGCGCCGCCGATTTCGATGACGGAGACGTACTCGCTCAAGAGCGTCACCGCAGGCCCCGTCGCGCACTTACCCATCATGATCGGGAGCAGTAGACGTTCCACCTGCCCTTCGATGAGGATCGCCTTATCCGCGAAGAGGATGTCGCAGCGGGTCTGCGTCAGGTACTGCGTGAGGAATCGTACCGACTCCGAATCGTTCGCCTTCTCTCGCTCCGCTTTGAACGTGAGGAGGTCTCTCACCCGGATCGTGTTGCCACGCCGCCGGAAGTAGCGCACGGGAGCGAAGCCGCTGTCCGCGACGACATGCGGGGAATGGGTCGTGAGCATGACCTGAGCATCCACGCTGCCACCATCACCCCGGATAAACTCGGTGATGCGTTTGGTGAAGACGCTCTGCACCTGCGGGTGGAGGTGGACCTCCGGCTCCTCAATGACAATCAGGTGCACCCGCGGTCGCACGTCGCTCGCGCGGATCTCCTCTCGGAACGCCGTAATCTGGAGCACCATATAGATAAGGGTCCCGGTCTTCCCCCGTGGAGTCGGTTTCGCGACCCGCTCCTCACGAAGCTACCGCTTCCTCTTTCGGAGAGCGGGGGACCTCCCGGCGATGCTGCGCCTGACCCTGCCGATGTAGGAGGAAGCCCCCTTCAGTGTCCTCGCTGTTGCTCGTCCGATCGAGTGGTTGACGGCGTCTCGAACGTACTGCGCGTTGCTGTACGTCGAAGCGTAGCCGAGCAGCTCCATGAATCCCACGCCGCGTACTGGCTCGTCTCCGATTGAACCATTCACGAGCAGGGGGCCCTCCCAGTAATTGATGGAGCCGAAGAGCATCTCCTGGTTATCGATTCGGGCTTCGAGGTGCAGATCCGCGCAAATGGCCGGGATGACAATGCACCAAGCCGTCGGATAGGCGGCTCCGCTCTTCGGGCTCACCCAGCGCCGTTCCAGCGGGGTAATGGCGACATCATCGAAGTGAGCCTGTCGGCCGTCCGGGTAGCAGATATCGGCGAGGAACGTTCTTCCCTTGCTGCTGTCGTACACGAAGCACACGAGCTCCGTATTGTTGTCGAGCTGGATCGAGAACCAATCCCACTTATCCTTGGTGTACTTCGTGTTCGCCCACTGGTGATCCATCCATGACACACCGGACACCGTCACCCACTTCGCGCCGATTCTCATCCTCCCTTCCGTCGCGAGATTCGTGATGGAGTAGCAATACGTGCTCTTGGAACGGAGGTCGAGGAATCCGCTCCCGCCCTCGAGGAGCGGTTGTTTCATCGCCGTCAGCGTCACGTCGAGGTCCTCGTTCTTCATGTGGTACCGCGATGCATCGAGCTTTTCGATGACGCAGTTGGTGTACCCGGTTCGCGGCGCCGGGTTGATGTAGTTGATGCTCAGGAGGGGCTTCGAGTGGCTATCATCGGAGAGGATCGAGAGGGGGGCGATCCTGTGCTGGAAGGTCCTCCGCTGCAGATCCGAGATGAGCGAGTGGGAGAAGTAGGACGTTGCGAGCGGGATCGCTCGGAGGAGCGGGATCCCGACCCGCTTCACGTCCATACGGAACAGGCAGTTCATGTACGAGTACGCATTCCCGCTCTTGTCGCGGACGTGGCCGTTGAAGTACCACCACTCGATGCTGTGGTTGTGGACGGACTCGTCTTGCGGGAACCGGAGTGGCCGAAACCGCTTTTTCATGATGGGTGGCGTGCGTGATGGAATGCGAGGATCGTGCAGGAACGCACCGAGCGGAATACGCTTACTCAATCAACCTCTTGGCCCCGGCCTTCTCATTTCACCAAGACTCCTTCCATGAACATGTCCATCACCGTCGGAATGTTCGTTTCATACGAATGCCGTTTCGGGTTTTCGAGCCAGCAGAAGAGGAAGGCGTTGGTCATTCCCTCCAGAGCCACAGCCATGTAGTACGGATCCAGCTTGCGGAAGACCTTCTTCTTCACACCGGACGCGAAAACGGACGCGAGCTGCGCCACGACCTCGTCGTACAGTTTGCGAATGTCCTGGTCTAACCCAGCCTTGATGTTGAAACTTGCCCCACGTGTTTCGGCGAAATAGAGGCGTAGCGTTGGAGCGCCGCCTACAACGACCGCAGCCTTAGCGGCTACATAGTCCCGGAGGACCGAAGGAACTTCCTTCTGCTCGTCAAGCGCTGCCTTCAGGACGCGGTGGTACTCCGCGGCCGTGGCCATGATCAGGGCTTTGTACAGGTCCTCCTTGTTCCTGAAGAACTTGTAGACAGTGCCGACAGCGAACTCCGCACGCTGGGCAATCTCGCGCATGGAGACGTTGTGGTATCCCGACTCGGAAAAGAGCTCGAGAGCCGCCGCCAGGAGATCCTCTCGCTGTCGGAGCTTCTCTCTTTCCCGACGAGGAAGCGTCTTGACGTCCATCTCCGATCTCCTCAATCCGTCAACCGCTTGCAGTGGTGAATTCAATGTCGTAATATGAACGTGACGTCATTTTAAGGAACGTGTCGGCAGATTGTCAAGATGCTTCGAATGGAGGGGGCGCATGAACCAAGGGGTCCCAGCGTCAGGCGTTTTCAAAAACATCCTTCGCCCGCGACTTGATGCTCGAGCATCCCTCGGTGAGGCTCCTTCGGCTGATAGGATCTTGGATGTGGCGTCCAAACTTCACGGCGACCAGATTGTGATGGGACCGCATGGCCGTGGCGGCGTGAATCGGCTGCTGCTTCGTTCAGTCGTTGAGCGGAGGAACCCGTGAATCGAGAGCCGACCGATACGGCGCCGTCGCCGAAAGGGACGGAGTCTGAGGATGGCTGGATCCCCATCGAGCCGCTCGGGTCTGGCGGCACCGGTCGTTCGTTCGTCTCCGGCGAGCCGAGCGGTGACCGGCTTCGGGTGCGCTACTTCCGGCGCGAGCGGGACGGCGCACTGGTCGGGAAGATCTGGTTCGGGCCGGGGACAGAAGGTCCACCCGGACATGCGCACGGCGGCAGCATGGC
Source organism: Thermoanaerobaculia bacterium (assembly GCA_023700825.1). Classification (GTDB taxonomy): domain Bacteria; phylum Acidobacteriota; class Thermoanaerobaculia; order Gp7-AA8; family Gp7-AA8; genus JACPDH01. Next base: position 9,414 of record JAMPYE010000038.1, read on the forward strand.
CGCTGTGCTCGACGAGGCGATGGGTGCCGCCGCCTGGATGGCGGGGCATGCGGTCGTGGCAGCCAAGCTGACGGTCGAGTTTCGGCGCATGCTCCCGCTGGGAAACGAGGTGTTGCTCGAGGTCTGGATCGACCGGGTGGAGGGCAGGAAGGTCATTACACGCGGGCGCCTCTTCGGTCAGGACGGCGAGCCCTACGCGGAAGGCGAAGGGCTCTTCATCGTGCTCGAGGCAGAACGATTCGGATCGTTGATCGATCGGGCCTCGCAGACGTTCGAGAAGGCGCTTGGGAAGTCCGCGAAGAACGGCGGGACCGAAGATGTCGGATGACAGCCTCCCGCCGCCGTCGCCGGAAGCGTGTCTGACGCCCACTCGATACATCGAGTCCACGCATCCGGCCATCGTTGACTGTGTCGAGCGGCTTCGCGTCCGCGAACTCACGCCTCCTGCACGCGCGGCCGCGCTGTTTCGGTTCGTCAGGGACGAGATCCGTTACGAGTTCATGGCGAAGCTCACGCCGGAGGAGTACCTCGCCTCGCACGTATTTCTGGAGGCGAAGGGGTTCTGCGTGCAGAAGGCAGTGCTTCTGTGCGCCCTGTCGCGTGCCGCCGAAGTGCCGTGCGCGATCGTACTGAGCGACCTGGTCGATCACAGCCTGTCCCCGAAGATCGCGGGAGCGCTCGGGACCAACGTAATGTTCCACCACGGCCTGAACGCCTTCTACGTCGAAGGACGCTGGCTCAAGGTCGACGCGAGCCTGTCGCCCGACGTCACGACGAGGAAGGGGTATCGCCTCGTGGAATTCGACGGCACCACAGAGGCGCTCCTGCCGGAAACGACCCTCGCGGGCGGGCCGCACGCCACGTACGCGCGGTTTCACGGCACGTACGCCGATCTCCCGTTCGACCAGATGATGAACGCCTTCATGGCGGCCTACCAGCACGTCGACGTGCTGGCGCTGTCGCAGCTCGGCTTCCGCCTGTAGGCGAGCCGTCTCAAGCAAAGACCGCATGACGGTCAAACGAAGTTGGAATGGACCTGGCCAGCGCGCTTATGTCTCGCGCCTGGCAAGTGGCGTCCCGCCGAGACGGAGCGCTTCCGGACGCCTGGCGTAGGCCACCAACCCGGCGAGGCCCAGCAGGACTAGCGTCGCGACCGCCATGCCCCCCTCACCGGTTGCCCGAAAGAGATGCGTGTACGTCGCTCCCGCCATCACCACCACGAGGGCGCCGGCACCGAAGAACGATGCGCGCGGGGTGAGCAGCAGTACCGCCGAGATGACCTCGACCGCGCCGACGACGATCCGCATCCAGTCGGGCCAGCCCCAGTGCGCAAACCCCTGGACGTGCCTTTCCGCGCCGGCGAGCTTCGAGCCGCCTGCCATGAGGTAGAGCGCCGCGAGTAGCCCCGAGAGCACCCACAGCGCGATGGTCTTCCCCTTACTTCGTTCTTTCATGGCTTCACCTCCAAGCTGGAATCATCAGCACCAGCGCGACGAGTGCCGTTGCCACGACCAACGACTTCACATGGACCTTGCGAGCCTGCCGGCGCACCTGGGCGAGCTCGGCGGCGTCGGTGATCGCATTCGGCCCGGTATCCATGTCACGCTGACCGCGCGACGCGAGCGCCACTCATGTCTTCTCCCGGGCCTGCAGGATACCCAGCGCCCCTGCCCAGAACGGCAAGCACAGGAGCAGCCTCCAGAGGCGGTCCGCATGAAGCCCGACCAGAAGCGCCGCGAGGCCCGCACCGGCGACGAGAAGCATCGCACCGAACCTCATGCGCTTTCGACGTTCCCGGGGGCCGATGTTCACGATGCAGACTGCCGCGGACGTGCTCACGATTCTCACCCGTTGGCGGCCGCGACGAAGGCCTGCCGGTGCGTGGAGAGAAACTCGGCGACGCCGGTCGGCGCCTTGCCTGTGAGCTCGTGAAACGCCGTGCTCGCAGGTCCGAAGAACCCGCGCGCCATACCGACGTCGAAGGATACCCAGAGCTTCGCCACAGCCTCCGGCATGCCCTGGGTCACCATTGCGCCAGCCAGCGCATCAGGCTCCATCGGGACGTAGTCGACGCGTTTGCCGGAGAGCTCGCTCGCGAGGCTGGCAAGGTCCGCGTGGGTCACGACGGAAGGGCCGGTGAGCTCCAGCGTTCGCTTGCCCTCGAAGGCGGCCGACAGAGCCGCAGCCGCTGCGCGCGCGCAGTCCTCTCGCGTGACGTACGCGGCTCCGCCCGTCCCGGCGGCCGCGAAGAGTTTGCCCATCGCCACCGCTTTCGGGAGGCTCATCATGAGCAGATCCGTGTAGAGGTTGTTGCGCAGGATGGTGTGCCCGAGCCCGCTCTCCGCGAGCGACTTCTCGGTCGAGATGTGGTCCCCGGCGAGGAGCACGGGCGAGCCCTTCTCGGCGCGGGCGAGCGAGGTGTAGACGACCTGCTTGATGCCCGCCTCCACGAGGACCCCGATGGCGCGCTCGTGCTGCTGGCCACGCCGGCCAAGCTCCATCGAGTCGGTGCTGATGAGGAGGACCCGGTCCACGCCGGCGATCGCGTCGCTCAGGGTGTGGGGCTCGTCAAAGTCCACCTTTCGCACGATCGCGCCGCGCTTCGCGAGGTCGCCGCACTTCTCGGGGCTGCGCGTTCCAGCGATGACACGGCCGGCCTTGGACTCTAACAGCAGCTCCACCACACGCCGGCCGAGCTGGCCCGCCGCGCCCGTCACCAACAGGGAATTCGTCACGCTCATGGTTGTCTCCTCAGGGATTATGGTTCCCGTTCGTAACCTGCGGTGCGTTTGTAACCTAACCGCGTCCTCGGCCGCAAGAAGGCACATTCGGGTAACCGGGCCTCACAGTCACGCGACGGCGCCAAACTCGAACGCCGAGACCGACGCGCCGAGCACCTCGTCCCGGAAGATGCATCGACCGGCCTCGTCCTGCGCCGCGCCCGCGGTGACCATCAGCGGCAGGAGATGCTCCTCCCGAGGGTGCGCAGCGCGTGCTGCCGGAGCTTGCGACCAGGCCGCGAGCCGGTCTTCGCGCAGCGCGGGCTCTGCCTCGCAGGTCTCTCGAAGCCACGCGTCGAACACCTGCGACGCTTCGCGCGCCGAACCGGGACGCATCAGGGTGCGCATGTTGTGGAAGCTCATGCCACTGCCGACGATGAGGACGCCCTCGTCGCGAAGGGGCGCGAGCGTGCGGCCGAGCTCGAGGTGCTTGCGTGCATCGAGGCTCGCATGAAGAGAGAGCTGCACGGTCGGCAGCGTCGGCTCAGGGAATGCCACCTTGAGAGGAACGAAGACGCCGTGGTCGAAGCCGCGCTGAGCGTCTTCCTGAGACGCGATACCCGCCCTGCCGAGGAGCTCTCGCACCCTCGCCGCCAGTGCGGGTTCGCCTGGAGCGGCCCATGTGAGCTCGTAGGCGTGGGCCGGGAAACCGTAATAGTCGAAGAGGAGTGGCGGTCGCTCTCCGGTCTGGACAGTGACGACAGGCTCTTCCCAGTGAGCCGAGACCACCAGCAGCGCGCGCGCCGTCGGGTAACGCTGCGGGATCGTGCGCAGGAACGCCGCCATGCGGTCCCAGGTGTCGCGCGGCCCGAGCGTCCACTCCATGAAGAAACACGGGCCGCCACCGTGCGGGACGTAGATTGTAGGGAGTCGCTTCGTCGAAGTCTGTGGCACGCTAGGCATACCTGGCTCGTGGAACGGACGCGTCGTTGCTGTACGAATCACCCATCGAGAGCGTGGCGAGCGCCTGGACTCGAGTTTCCCGTCGGCACGCGCCGCTGCGGTTAGCTTTCTGCATATTAGTTCCTAAAGGTTACCTAGGATAATATAGGGAGTAGACTGGCCCCGCCGCAAGGAGGCACCTGTATGTCTGCAAGGCACATGAAGATTACCCACGACGACTGTCCGGTTCGCGAGGTGCTCAGCCGCGTCGGCGACAAGTGGAGCATTCTCGTCGTGGCGGTCCTGCGGGACGGCTCGATGCGGTTCAACGAGCTGCGCCGGTCCATCGACGGGATTTCGCAGCGCATGCTCACGCTCACGCTCCGCGGCCTCGAGCGGGACGGGCTCGTCACGCGCACCGTGACGCCGACGACCCCACCGCGCGTCGACTATGGGCTGACGCGGCTGGGCCGAACGCTCCTCGACCCCATCATGGCGCTCGCCGACTGGGCCGAGACAAACCGAACCGCCATCCAAACGTCACGCCAGCGTTTCGACGAAACCAACCGTCCTGTCGCGCACGCACGGCTGACTCCCAGAAAGTCGATTCGAGGCTCGCGTGGCGCCTGATGGTGCGGGAACGTTCGACGACGGCCGGCGGTCCGAGTCCGAAGGTGCGAGCGGTCCCGCGCCCGACCCAGTTTCCTGGGATCTAGGAGACGGGTGCTGTTGACGATCCAACGCCGGATCGACTCCTCCGAGAACCGAACCTGCCGCCGCACCGGACCACTTTGAGCACACGCAGCCTGCCTGGCGAGCGCATAGAGAGCCGGTCCTGGTTCGGAAGCTGGTACACACCCGGACGTCTTCTGCCGTAAGCAATCGCATCCCGCCACCTCCCGCCGTCATGACTTCACTCAACCAGAAGGGCGCGGGCCTGAAAAGGCATCCCCTCGGTATATGCGTGTATTCTCAAAAGTCCCGGGACTTCTCGATCCGTCCCGCTTCTCCCGTGTGCCTGGCCCTGCAAGGTCGCTCGCTGCGACGAGGTCTACCTCGAAGGTCCGGCCGTAGAGCGAGCCGAGCACAGGTCGCCGCCGATGTCGCGCGGCGCGGTCCGGCCGAGGCCTTTCAGTCCCGGCGACGGGTACTTGGGCTCAAGTCCGGCGCGATTGGTGATCTACCCGGAGTTTCGGTGGAGACGAAGGCGCGCTGGGAACGCTAATCGAACCCATTCGCTCAAATCCCGCCAGGAGCGCCTCTCGCGGTCTGAGCTCCTCATCCCCAGCCGGTAAAGCGTCTTGACGTCCATCTCCGATCTCCTCAATCCGTCAACTGGCTTGCAGTGGTGAATTCAATGTCGTAATATGAACGTGACGTCATTTTAAGGAACGTGCCGGCAGATAAGATGCTTCGAATGGAGGGGGCGGATGAACCAAGGGGTCCCAGCGTCAGGCGTTTTCAAAAACGTCCTTTGCCCGGTTGACTTCAGCGATTGCGCGGCGGACGGACTCCACTACGCTGCGGCTGTGGCGCGCTGCCAGGACGCTCGTCTCGCCGTGCTCCACGCCGACCGCTTCTCCGCTCCGGCGTACTTCACCCATGGCCAGCTCACGCAACTGGCAGAGCAGGCGAAGCAGTGGCGGGCCGGCGCCCAGCGCAGCCTGGAGGAATTCGTTCGTGCTGCCGTGGAGCTGGAGCCACTCGACGCTCCTGCGTTCCTCAGTGAGGCTCCTACGGTTGAGGCGATCCTGGATATGGCGTCCAAACTTCACGCCGACCTGATTGTGATGGGAACGCATGGCCGCAGCGGCGTGAATCGGCTGCTGCTTGGTTCAGTCGCCGAGCGGGTACTGCAGCTTTCCAGGATTCCGCTGCTGGTGGTGCGAACGGGACTTTCGCGGATTGAGATGCCGGCTCAGCGAGTGCTCTGCCCGGTGAATGACTCGTCCGAGGCGCGACGCGCGCTGGATCTGGCGACACTCGTAGCCGGGTGCTTCGGAGCTTCAGTGACGGTCCTGCACGTCCGGATGCCCCGACAGGCCGGCTCGATCTCGGACCTCCACACATGGATTCCCGATGCCCAAAGAGAGCGCTGTCCAATCGACGAGGTGATACGCCATGGCGAAGCGGCTCGCGAGATCGTGATAGCCGCATCCGACAGTAACTGCGACCTGGTGGTCATCGGCGCACGGCATCGCCGGTTCCTGGACATGACGGTGCTCGGAACA
>JAMPYE010000587.1 GCA_023700825.1 Thermoanaerobaculia bacterium
GAAAGCGGAGCTTTCGCCCTTACTTGCCGAAGCGAAGCTTCGGCGTGGCTGCCTCATTGGAGAGCGGAAGCTGCGGCTTCCGCCGAGGAAGGGCGAAAGCTTCGCTTTCGCACTCCACATAGCCCCTCAGATCGACTCGCCGATCCTTCGTCCGATGATCCGATAGCCTTCCGCGCCCGGATGGAACCGGTCGGCGCTCAGGCGATCGCGGTGCGAGAAAACGTCGTAGGTCTGGACGATCGTCACGTTCGCGTCACTCGAGTACCGCCTCACTAACCGGGCAGACCACTCGGATACCGCCGGATTCACCATCACGCCGAACTTCGACGCGACGAAGGGGTTGTAGAGCCCGACGTAGAAGATCCGCGCCGACTTGTTCACCGCCCGGATCGACGCGATCACGTTCGCGACCTGTTCCTCCGTCCTGTTCATCGCCGCGACTGGATCCGGCGGCCGCTCCCCGCCTCTGCCCGCGACGTCGCCGAAGAGGTCGTTGCCCCCGATCGAGACGACGATCACGTTGGCCTCGGCGACGAAGCGCCTCACGCTTGGGGACTCGAGCTGCACGAGCAGGTCGGCCGTCTTCGCTCCGTTCACGCCGAGGTTCACGTGCTTCTCGTGCTTGACCGCGCGGCGTTCGAGCTCCTTGTCGATCGCTCCGCCGATCCCCTCGCCCGTCTCGTCACCCGTTCCTCTCGCGACCGAATCGCCGAGGACCACAGTCCGGATCGGGCCGGAAGGCACCGCGACCGAAGCGACCGCGACCGGATCGGCGATGACCGTTCCCACGTCGTCGCGGAACGTGAGGTGGAAGCCGTATCCAAACACTCCCGCGGCGATGAGCGCGAGCCCGACGGGCAGATACCAGGTGAGCAGCCTTCGCATCGTCAGAATGAACGCGAGACACGCGGTCCCGCATTGCAACTACGTCCGGCGCGCCCGGAGGTTGCGCCCGCCGGGCATCGCACCTCGCGGCAGACAGGAACAACCGGCCGCAACGCCACCGCTTCGAAACAGCGCCGCGAGAATTGCGTAGAACTCCAATGACGTTCTGATCGTGCGCATGACTGCCCCAATCCTCGTCGCCCGCGGCCTCACCAAGAAGATCGGCGAGAAGACGATCGTCGCCGGCGTCTCGTTCGAGATCGCGCCCGGCGAGGTCTTCGGCTTTCTCGGCCCGAATGGCGCCGGGAAGACGACGACGATCCGAATGCTGGTCGGACTCATCCGGCCGACTACGGGACAGGTCACGATTTGCGGCCACGACGTCGAGCGCGAATTCGAGCAGGCGATGCGAAACGTCGGCTGCATCGTCGAGACTCCCGACCTCTACCGCTTCATGTCGGGCCGCGAGAACCTCGAGCACTTCGCCCGCATGCGCCGGGGCGTCGGCGCCGCCGACATCGAGCGTGTCGCCGATCTCGCGATGCTCTCGCACCGCCTCGAGGACAAAGTCCGCACGTATTCGCTCGGCATGCGCCAGCGCCTCGGTATCGCCGTCGCGCTCCTCTCGCGCCCGAAGCTGCTCATCCTCGACGAGCCGGCCAACGGGCTCGATCCCGCCGGCATCCGCGAGATGCGAAACCTCCTTCGCCGCCTCTCCTCCGAGGAGGGGCTGGCCGTCTTCGTGTCGAGCCACCTGCTCGCCGAAGTCGAGCTGATGTGCGACCGCGTCGCGATCATCCATCGAGGCACGATTCTCGAGATCAGCCCGGTGCAGGGTCTCCACGCCCACGCGCCGGAGATGGATTTCCGCGTCGATGACACCGCGCGCGCCCTCGCTCTCGTCTCGTCCATGGGCCACCCCGTCGCGAGCGACGGAACGACGCTGTCGATCGAGATCACCGAGGAGCAGGCACCCGAAGTCGTCGCCCGCCTCGCCGCCGAAGGGATCCGGATCTTCCACGCCCAGCGCCGCATCCGCACGCTCGAAGAGCGCTTCCTCGAGGCGACGGGCGGGGAGACGGTATGAGCAGAGAGTTGTTAGTTGTTAGTTGTTAGTTGTTAGTTGTTAGTTGTTGAACGTCGTTCGCAGAACGTTCCTGAACGATTCTGAGTATTGCCTTGTATCCCCGGCCCGATGATTGGCAGCGCCCGACGTACTAACGCAACCTGTCTAACAACTAGAAACTAACAACTAAGAACCTCCCAACCGAATGATCGACCTCATCCGCAACGAAGTGCTCAAGCTCCTCCGACGGCGGCGTTTCACGATCGCGGTCGTGATCCTCACGATCATCATGTCCGCGGTCACGTACGGCCAGTACCGCCAGCTCCAGTCGGTGAAGGACACGAACTGGCGCGTCCGGACCCAGCAGACGATCGTCCGCTACCAGAACGCGCTCCGGCGCGCGCAGGTGAACCCGACCTGGGCGAAGTCGCTTCGTCTCGAGATCGCGCGGATGCAGTACTACCTCGATCGTGACATCCAGCCCGACAAACCTAACGCCCCTTACTTCGTCCGCGCCTTCGCGAACGTCGCCGGCTTTCTCCTCCTTCCGCTTCTCGTGGCGGTCCTTGCGAGCGACGTGGTGTCCGCGGAGCATGCGGAAGGGACGGACAAGCTGCTGCTCACGCATCCGGTGCGACGATGGCGAATCCTCACCTCGAAGCTCGCCGCCGTCGCGATGTTCACCACACTCCTCTTGTTATGCGGAGCCGTGCTCGGCTACGGGATCGCTTCCTTCGCGCTCGACTCACGCGGCTGGGACGCCCCCACGTTCAGCGGCTTCCGGATGAGCGGCGACTCGGTCGACCTCGGCGCGGTCCGCCAGCTTCCGCTCTGGCAGGACGCGCTGATCGCCTATGGGCTCGAGTGGTACGCGCTCCTGATGGTCGCCGCCATCGCGGTCATGCTCTCCACGATCTTCCGCTCGAGCGCCGCGTCGATCGGGACGATGATGGCGTGTCTCATCGGCGGCACGATCCTCACTCGCCTCACTCCCGACTGGACGGCGGGCAAGTACTTCTTCGTCTCCGCACTGCCCCTCGCCGATTACTACACGGGCCAGCCCCCGCCCTACGACGGGATGTCTCTGCTCTTCTGCATCGGTCTACTCGGGGCGTGGGCCGCCGGCGCGCTCGCGGTCGCCTATACTCTCTTCATTCGCAGAGATGTCTTCGGCTGATGCACGTTCCTGCGCCCTGGCGCTCCTCCTCGCCCTCTCC
>JAMPYE010000588.1 GCA_023700825.1 Thermoanaerobaculia bacterium
AGATCGACCTGCTCCCAGCGGAGCAGGCGGTAGTCCGAGAGGCGAAGCCCCGTGTCGAGCGCCACGATGAACACGGCCTTCGCGCGCTGGTAGCGACGGAAGTACGCCCCGGCTGCATCGCTATCGGCCCGCAGCCCGGCTCCATGCGCACGACGCCCTCCGAACGGATCAGCGTCCGGCAGTTCGATCACGGAGCGCTCTCCGCGCGGCATCTCCGCTTCGAGCCTCGCCCGAAACCCCGCCTCGTCATCGAATGCCGCAAGAAGCGCTCGCTCTTCGTCGTCGCTGAGCTCGTTGCAGGGCTTCTCCAGCTTGTAGCGCTTTGGGCGGGTTCGCAGTGGCGACGCCTCGATTACGCCGAACTCGACGGCGTAGCCAACCAGAAGCTGGAGAACGTTCACGAAATTGTGGACGCTCCATGGTGAGTACTTCTCGGCGAGCAACCCCGCCGAGAAGCGGTTCACCATGCCAGTCGAGATACCGGTGAGGAGCGTGGACCCGAACGCAGGGAGCAGGTGGCGCTTTATGACGTACTTGTAGTCGCGTGCCGTGGACGGAGCGACGCTCGCCTCAATGAGATGGAAGGACGCGTCGATGAATTGGCGAAGGGTCGGGATAGCGCCTGGTCGCGCGCTCTCCTCGTGGATCTTTGCCACGAAGGATCGCCACAGCTCCTTCGCCTTTGCGTACGATTCGGCGCGAACCGTCTTCCGGCGCCGACTCCTCCCTTTCTTACCGGGGACGTAGCAAGAGAAGTGTGCGGTTTTCGTCTTTCGGTCGTAAACGAAGCCGGTCAGGCCTGAACTTCGACCGGAAGGCTCGTTGCGCGATTCTTCGCTGCCCGCGCGTTCAAGGCGTCCTCGACCTCGGCGCGGTCGTACAGGATCACTCGTTCGCTCAAGCGCTGAACTGGCGCCGGGAAGAGCCCGCGTCGCTCCCAGCGAGCGATCGTCTGCGGCTGCACGCCGAGCAGGCGCGCGACCTCGAGCCTTGAGATGGTGTTCTGAATTGCCATGGGGAACCTCCATGGCTTCGAGTTTCGGGGGGAACGCGCTTTCTTCGGGTGAATGCGTCGAAACGGCGTCGCTAGACACCGCACTAGACACCCGGGGTTCCCCGGGGGGTGAAACCCGTCTCTTTGATGAAGCTAACTGCTTGGAGGAAGGGAAGATAAAACTGGTGGAGCTGATCGGGATCGAACCGACGACCTCCTGAGTGCGATTCAGGCGCTCTCCCAACTGAGCTACAGCCCCACACCGTGCGAAAAGCAGCTTTCTAAAGCCGGATCGGCAGGGCCTTATTCCAGCTTTCGGCCGTCCGGAGGCGCGATTATAGGCATGCGACGGCGGGCGGGCAAGAGGCTGCGCGCGCTATGGTTCCGGGCCGAGGGAAACCGCGGCGTTTCCGCGCGGGATCGCCCTGGGATCGAAACGGTGAATCGCTTCGCCGAGCATCGCGCGCGGCCCGCCCGGCTCGATTCCGGCAATTCCGAGCACGGACAACGCGAGCGCCAGCGTGTTGCCGATGCGCCTCTCGTCGAGCGCAGGAAGCGGCAGTGCGCCGTCGCGCTTGCCGAGCTTCGCCCCCTCCGGCGACGTGACGAGCGGCAGGTGCGCGTACTCCGGCGTCGGAAATCCGAGCGCGCGCTGAAGTGCGATCTGCCTCGCGGTCGAGGAGAGGAGGTCGCCGCCTCTCACGACCTGGGTGACATCCTGCGCCGCGTCGTCGACGACGACGGCGAGCTGATACGCGAAGGGCCCGTCGGCGCGCTTCACGACGAAGTCACCGGTCCTCGCGAGGACATCCTCCTCGATCGCGCCGCGCACCAGATCGTCGAACCGCACGGCTCCCGCGGGCACGCGGAACCGGATCGCTCGCGCAACTCGCCCCTCGGGGAGACCGCCGCGGCAGGTTCCCGGATAGACGGGGCCGTCGGCGTCCTGCGGGTCGCTCGTGGCCGGCGCCGAAGCCGCGCGCTGGAGCTCGGCGCGGGAGCAGCAGCAGTCGAAGACCTGACCCCGCACGCGGAGCGCGGCGAGCGCCTCTTCGTACTGTCGCGTCCGCTCCGACTGGCGGACGATCTCACCGTCCCACTCGAGCCCGTAGCGGACGAGCGCCGCGAGGATCTCCTCCTCCGACCCTCGAACGACGCGCGGCGTGTCGAGATCCTCGAACCGGACGAGCCATCGTCCCCCGTCTTTCCTCGCGAAGAGCCACGACCCGACGGCCGCGACGAGGCTGCCGAGGTGAAGAGGCCCGGTGGGCGAGGGAGCGAAACGGCCGATGACGGTCATTTGGGGGAGGAAACGAGGAGAGGAGGCGATGTAGTTCCGGGGACGAGTCGGAGGGGCGAAGGAAACGGGCAGGAAAGGGGCTGCGCGGATGGGCGCCCGGAAACCGAAATGTCGAATGAAGAATGGAGAATGAAGAAGGCGGCCGCTCTGCTGCCCGATCCCCCTTTCTTCATTCCTCATTCTTCATTCGACATTCGACATTTCGGTTTTCAGGCCGCATCGACTGCCCGAAGTTCTGGCGCGAGCCGCGCGCTTAGGCGCCGGAAGCTTACGTCCCCGAAGGATACGAAAGGCTCGCGGCGGCGAGGCGGACGGCGCGGGCGCTCTTGCGCCGCAGCAGCTCGTGCATTGTCAGCGCCAGCTCGGCGAACGAGGCCGGCTCCGCGACCTTCATTCCTCTCATCAAGGTATCGCACTGCTCGATCGAGAGGCCTTCGCCCGAGACGAGGGCGATCACCGGCGTGTGGCGCGTCCTGCGCTCGTGCTGCAGCCGACGGATCGCGTCGAGGCCGCGGCAGCCGCCCATCATGAGATTGACGACGACTGCGCTCGGCTCCTCGGCGACGGCGAGGTCGAGCGCTTCCGCCGCCGAGTCGGCAAACCGCGCGGAAAGGCCGTGGACGGAGATCGCGCGCTCGATGGCGCGCGCGCGCGCCGTATCGTCGTCGATGATCAGCACCGGGCCGCGATCGCCGACCCCCTGCCCGGTGAAGCTCACTACCGCGCGCGCGATGTCATCCGGCTTCGCCGGCATCGTCTGGAAGTGATCGAGCCCGATCGCGAAGACGACCCGCCCTTCCGCAAGCAGGCAGACGCCGAGGGTCAGGTCCCGCAGCGAGTATTCGGTGAGCATCGAGGCGA
>JAMPYE010000589.1 GCA_023700825.1 Thermoanaerobaculia bacterium
ATCGACGTCGCGGTCGAGCCGAAGACCAAGGCCGACCAGGACAAGATGGGCATCGCGCTGAACAAGCTGGCCGAGGAAGACCCGACGTTCCGCGTCCACACCGACGCCGAGACGGGGCAGACGATCATCTCGGGCATGGGCGAGCTGCACCTCGAGATCATCGCGGACCGCATGATGCGCGAGTTCAAGGTGGATGCCAACGTGGGCCGTCCGCAGGTGGCCTACCGCGAGACCATCCGCAAGCGCGTCACGAAGATCGAGGGCAAGTTCATCCGGCAGTCAGGCGGCAAGGGCCAGTACGGCCACGTCGTCATCAACGCCGAGCCGGCGCCCGTGGGGCACGGCTACGTGTTCGAGGACAAGATCGTCGGCGGCGTGATCCCCCGGGAGTACATCTCCCCGGTGGAGGCCGGCATCAAGGAAGCGCTGGAGAACGGCATCCTCGCCGGCTTCCCGATGGTGGACGTGAAGGTCGAGCTCATCTACGGCTCGTACCATGACGTCGACTCCAGCGAAATGGCGTTCAAGATCGCGGGGTCGATGGCCATCAAGGAGGCGGCGCGTGCCGCCCACCCGGTGATCCTCGAGCCCATGATGAAGGTCGAGGTCGTCACGCCCGAGCAGTACATGGGCGACGTCCTCGGCGACCTCTCGGCCCGCCGGGGCAAGATCGGCGGCATGATGCAGCGCGGGGAAGCGCAGGTGATCGCGTCGACCGTGCCGCTGAGCGAGATGTTCGGGTACTCGACGCGGCTCCGCAGCCAGACGCAGGGACGCGCCGTGTACTCGATGGAGTTCTCGCACTACGAGGAAGTCCCGAAGTCGAAGATGGAAGAGATCGTCTCTAAGGCGAAGTAACCCCGTACCACCTTTTTTTCCACAGGACCATTTCCATGGCCAAGGCAAAGTTCGAGCGCACCAAGCCGCACGTAAACGTGGGCACCATCGGCCACGTCGACCACGGCAAGACGACCCTTACTGCCGCCCTCACGAAGGTGTCGGCCGAGAAGGGCTTCGGCACCAAGTACATCTCGTATGACCAGGTCGCGAAGGCGTCGGAGTCGCAGGGGCGTCGCGACTCGACGAAGATCCTCACGATCGCCACGTCGCACGTGGAATACGAGACGGCCAACCGCCACTACGCGCACGTCGACTGCCCCGGGCACGCCGACTTCGTGAAGAACATGATCACGGGCGCGGCGCAGATGGACGGCGCGATCCTCGTGGTCTCGGCCGTGGACGGCCCGATGCCCCAGACGCGCGAGCACATCCTGCTCGCCCGCCAGGTGAACGTGCCGAAGGTGGTGGTCTTCCTCAACAAGTGCGACCTCGTTGACGACCCCGAGCTCCTCGACCTCGTCGAGCTCGAAGTCCGCGAGCTCCTGTCGAAGTACAACTTCGACGGCGACAACGCCCCGGTGATCCGCGGCGCCGCCATGCGCGCGATCGACGGCGACCCGAAGTGGGTCGGCTCGATCCAGGAGCTGTACGACGCGATCGACACGTGGATTCCGCAGCCGGTGCGCGAAGTCGACAAGCCGTTCCTGATGCCGGTCGAGGACGTGTTCTCGATCACCGGCCGCGGCACGGTGGCGACGGGCCGTATCGAGCGCGGCAAGATCAAGACGGGCGAGGAAATCGCGATCGTCGGCTTCGGCTCCGACAAGAAGTCGGTGGTCACCGGCGTCGAGATGTTCCGCAAGCTGCTCGATGACGGCCAGGCGGGCGACAACGTCGGCCTCCTGCTGCGCGGCGTGGACAAGAAGGAAATCGAGCGCGGCATGGTGCTGGCGAAGCCGGGTTCGATTCCGCCGCACACGAAGTTCGAGGCCGAGGTCTACGTGCTGACCAAGGACTATGGCGGCCGCCACACGCCGTTCTTCAAGGGCTACCGCCCGCAGTTCTACTTCCGCACGACGGACGTGACGGGCTCGATCGAGCTGCCGGCCGGCACCGAGATGGTGATGCCGGGCGACAACGTGCAGATGGTGATCGAGCTGATCACGCCGATCGCGATGGAAGAGACGCTGCGCTTTGCCATCCGCGAGGGTGGGCGGACGGTGGGCGCTGGCGTCGTGACGAAGATTCTCAAGTAAGCAGGTGATGGCAGAGGGCCGATGGCTGATGGCAGAGGTCGTTCGCAAGAACGCGTTCCGCCATCCGCCATCCGCCATCTGAAGTCACCCGCCGCCTGAATAACACTCGAGGCTACACATGGCTGGCAAGATCCGCATCCGACTCAAGGCGTTCGACCACGCCGTCATCGACCAGGCGAGCGCGGACATCGTCCGCACCGCCGAGAAGACGGGGGCGCAGGTGAGCGGCCCGATCCCGCTTCCGACGAAGACGCAGCGCTGGACGGTTCTCCGTTCGCCGCACGTGGACAAGAAGTCGCGGGAGCAGTTCGAGCTGAAGACGCACAAGCGCATGATCGACATCCTCGATTCGCGGGCGCAGACGATGGACGCGCTGACGAAGCTGGATCTGCCGGCCGGCGTGGACGTCGAAATCAAGGTGGAGTGAACGGCGGACGGGAGACGGAGGACGGAAGACGGAGGTTGACCGTCGCCGCACTCCAGACCCCGGTGTCTTTCGCTCACGGTCCAACGGCCAAGCAGCCACCCGCGCTCTGCGGTGGCGGCCGCGACTAATCCCGAGGAATACATGATCGGAATCATTGGCAAGAAGCTGGGGATGACCCAGATCTTCAACGAGGCGGGGCAGCAGATCCCCGTGACCGTCGTCGAGGCGACGCCCAATCCCGTCACCAAGGTGACGACCAAGGAGAAGGCGGGCTTTGCCGCGGTCGAGCTCGGCTACGGCGCACAGAAGCTGCGCCGTGCGAGCAAGAAGGGGGAGCGCGAGCCCCGTGGTGTTCGCGCCGGCAAGGCCGAGCTGGGTCACGCCGTCAAGGCGGGCCTCCAGACGGCGCCGCGCGTGCTCAAGTCGGTGCGTCTCGATGACGCGCCGGGCAAGAACCCCGAGATCCCGACGTACAACGTCGGCGACGTGATCACGGTCGGCATCTTCACGCCGGGCGAGACGGTGAAGGTCACCGGCACGACGAAGGGCCGCGGGTTCCAGGGCGTCGTCAAGCGCTACGGCATCGGCGGCGGACCGAACACGCACGGCAACACGAAGCATCGCCGGCCG
>JAMPYE010000590.1 GCA_023700825.1 Thermoanaerobaculia bacterium
GCGGCGCGCCGGAGCGCCGAAGCCCTGGCTCTTGTGCATGCTTCGCGCCGCGCCCGCGATCTCGGTGAACGAGCGGCCGAGCAGCGGCGAATAACTGCCGAGATCGACCTTGACCATCGTGCTCGTGTCGACCTTGGCGTCGGGCTGCTGCGGGCTCCAGTCGTTCCAGAAGACGCGCTTCGGCTGCCACGGCTGGACGTACTTCAGTTGCTCCGGAAAGCGCTTAGGATCGCCGGCCGCCTTGAAGGCCTCGACCGCGAGGATCGCCGAGGCCGTGTGCTGGCCATGGCCGCCGTCCCCGTTCGTCGGAAAGCGGGTGACGATGATGTCCGGACGGAACTTGCGGACGACGAAGACGACGTCCGCGAGCGTCTCGTCGCGGCCCCAGAACTTGAAGGTCTCCTCGGGGGACTTCGTGTAGCCGAAATCGATCGAGCGGGTGAAGAACTGGTGGCCGCCGTCGATCTCGCGCGCCGCGATCAGCTCCTGCGTGCGGATCACGCCGAGGGCCGGCCCCTTCTCGCTCCCGATGAGATTCTGGCCTCCGTCGCCGCGCGTCAGCGAGAGGTAGCCGGTGCGGAGGAGCTTCTCCTTCGAGAACCACGCGATCATCGCGGTGTTCTCGTCGTCGGGGTGCGCGGCGAGGTAGAGAGCGCTGCCGACGACCTGGAGCTTGCGGAGCGAGAGCCCGATCTCGGCCGCGTCCATGATTCTCGCGGGACGCGACACGGGAGCCGCGGAGGCGGCGAGGCCCGCGAGAGTGATCACGACTGCCGCGAGCGCGGCGATGGTTCGACGACGCATCAATGTCTTCCTGTTCGGTCGGAGTGGCGCGTCGCTCCCGGGAGGACCGGCGCCGCTGGGAAGATACCGCAGACGAGGGGGCGAGTTCGGACGAAGGGGCAAATTTTTGGTAAATGCAGGCGAGAGGCAGGCCAGAGGCCAAAGGCCAGAGCGGGCGAGAGGCGATGAGGCGATAGGCGAAAGGCGATGAGAAGGAGGCGTCGTTCGTCGCGAAGCAACGATGGATCGGTAGCCGCCGGTCCCGCGCAGCGGGACCGGGGGACGCGCGTACCAGGCGATGTGCGCGTCGCGTAGCGACGCCGGATGAATCTCTCACGGCACGGTCGCCCATACCTTCGGGCGTGCCCTTCGCCGCGCCCACGCATGTGCCATAATCGCCCCGTTCCCCATGACCATCACGCCCTCATCGCGGCTCGGCCCGTACGAGATCGTCTCGCCCATCGGGGCCGGCGGAATGGGCGAGGTCTGGCGCGCGCGCGACACGCGGCTCGACCGCGACGTCGCCATCAAGGTGCTGCCTCCCGGCTTCGCCGAGAACGAAGAGATTCGCCGCCGCTTCGAGCGCGAGGCGAAATCGATCTCGTCGCTGAACCATCCACACATCTGCACGCTGCACGACATCGGCGAAGAGAACGGCGTGCTCTATCTCGTGATGGAGCTGATCGAGGGCGAGTCGCTCGCCGATCGGGTGAAGAAGGGGCCGCTGCCTTTGCCCGACGTCCTTCGCGTCGGTCGTGAGATCGCGCTCGCGCTTCACGCGGCGCACCGTGCCGGAATCGTTCATCGCGATCTGAAGCCGGGCAACGTCATGCTCACGAAGACGGGAGCGAAGCTGCTCGACTTCGGCCTCGCGAAGGGTGGAGGCGCGTTCGCCCCCGTCGTTTCCGGGACCGAGTCGATGGCGACCGAGCATCGCGACCGCCCGCTCACGCGCGAAGGAACGATCATCGGCACGTTCCAGTACATGGCTCCCGAGCAGCTCGAGGGGGAGACGGCCGACCAGCGCACCGACATCTTCGCGCTCGGCGCGGTTCTCTACGAGATGGCGACCGGGCGCCGCGCGTTCGAGGGCTCGTCGCGGACGAGCCTGATCGCCGCGATCGTGTCGTCGCAGCCGCAGCCGATCTCGGCGGTGGCGCCGATGACGCCGCCGGCGCTCGACCACGTCGTCACGAAGTGTCTCGAGAAGAATCCGGAGCATCGCTGGCAGTCGGCTCAGGATGTCGCGACCGAGCTGCAGTGGATCGGCGACGCCGGGTCGCAGGCAGGAGTCGCGAGCGTCGTCCGCGTCGGACGGAAGAGCCGCGAGCGATTCGCATGGGTCGCGGCCGCGGTTCTGCTTGTCGCGCTGGCCGCAACCGCGTACGAGCTCGTCAAGCGGATCCGCGCGACGGGCGCATCCAGGGTGATTCGCTCGGCGATCGTCGGGGCGGACGGCAAGCCCTACGCCTACTCGCCTAACTCGTACGGAGCGGTGCTGTCGCCCGACGGGCGGCGCCTTGCCTTCGTCGCCATGGGACAGGGAGGCGCGGAAATGCTTTTCGTCCGTTCGCTCGACGGCGCGCTGGCGCAGCCGCTCGCGGGAACCGAGGGAGCGGCGTTTCCCTTCTGGTCACCCGACAGCCGCTACCTGGGCTTCTTCGCAGCGGGAAAGCTCAAGAAGATCGAGGCGGCGGGAGGGCCGGCGGTCTCCCTCGCCTCGGTTTCCGCCTCACGCGGCGGATCGTGGGGTCGCAACGACGACATCCTCTATTCGCCCGACACGCAGACAGGGCTTTTCCGCGTGAAGGCAAGCGGAGGCGCCCCGGTCGAGGTGACGAAGGTCGACCTGGCGAGGGGCGAACTCTCGCACCGCTGGCCTTCGTTCCTTCCCGACGGGGAGCGCTTCGTCTTCTCCGCAGGCAGCGCCGAGGGTGCCTCGGGCGAGGCCGCGGGCGTGAGCGTGGCCTCTCTCGCGACCGACGAGAAGCCCACGATGGTCGTCAAGGGGCTCACCCGCGCGATGTATGCGAACGGCCACCTGCTCTTTGCCCGCGACGGGTTTCTCCTCGCCCAGAAGTTCGATCTCGCGAAGCTCGAGCTTCAGGGCGAGGCGATTCCGATCGGCGAGAACATCAGACAGCGCAATGACATCTGGGCGCTGACTTACTTCTCGGTGTCAGACGAGGGAACAGTCGTCTACGAAGGCGGAGGTTCGAACGAACTCCAGATTGTCGAGTTCGACCGGGAGGGCAAGGAGGTCGCCCGCCTCGGCGATCCCGCGATCTTCGACAGGATTCGCCTCTCGCCGGACGGGAAGAAGATCGTCGCCACGATCCAGGACCCCGCGGCGGGCGGCGCCGA
>JAMPYE010000591.1 GCA_023700825.1 Thermoanaerobaculia bacterium
ACGGCCCCGCAACCTGCTTCCTACTTCGCCTTGATCAGCCTCACGTCTCCGTTGGTCGTCCTGATGACCACCTTGTTCTTCCCGCCGCCGACGACGCCTTTGCCGTCGATGATCTTGCGGGCCCCGCCCGACTTGTACTGCCACTCGGGGCTCTCCGAGATGCTCAGCGGAAAATCGCTCACGATCTTGTAGTTGCGCGAGCTGTTCTTCGTGTACTTGATCTCGATCTCCACGTCCATCGAGAGCGCGGCCGGGACGGTGAGCGTGATGTCCCCGCCCATCGATTCGAGCTCGACGTCGCGCTTCCCGCTCGAGGGATCGCCAATCATCGTCACTTCGACGTCGCCGCCCATCGTGCTCGCGGTCGCGCCTCCATCGACGGCGGCAATCTCGATGTCGCCGCCCATCGTCGTCGCCTTCACGTGCTGTTTGGCTGACGCGATGTGGATGTCTCCACCCATCGTCTTGACGCTGGCCCCTGCCGGCGCGCTCGCCACGGTGATGTCGCCGCCCATCGTGGAGATCTCGACCGGCTTCGACACGGCACCGCCATCGGCGCGGGTGACGTTCTCGTATCGCACGTCGCCGCCCATCGAGCTTCCCTTCACGTCGCCCTTCACGTCGCGGAAGACGACGTCGCCACCCATCGTGCTGACCTCGCCATCGACATCGGACGAAGCGAGCGTCACGCTGCCGCCCATCGTGCTGAGCTTCAGCTTCCCCTTGAGGTTCTTCAGGTCGAGCGCGCCGCCCATCGTCGAGCCCTCGAGCTCACCTTCGACCCCGTCGATCCTGATGGCGCCGCCCATCGTCTCCAGGTCGGCGTTGAATCGCCGTGGGACCGTGACCTCGACGTCGACTCCGCCGCTCCAGTTCCGACGCGCCTTCTCGTGGCTCGTCTCGATTCTCACGCCGCGCTTCGACTGCTCGACTCTGACCTCGAGGTCGCTGGCGTTCCGCCCTTTCTTCGTGGTCTTCACCGTGACCGAATTGCCGTCGACGCCGGTAATCGTGATCGCGCCGCCGCTCTCGAGATCGACCTCGAGCGTCTGTCCGGGGCCCACGTCGAACGTCTTTTCCTGCGTCTGGGCGAATGCACTCGTCGCCATCCCCGCCGCGAGAAGCGCGGCCGCAATCATCAGGTTCTTCATTTCTCGTCTCCTCGATTCACTTCCTGCTTCATCGTTCCGGCCGGCGCGCTTCGGCCGGGATCACTTCGAATTCACGTAGTCCATCGCCCGCACGTACACCGCGTCGACTTCCGTGCCCGAATCGCGCGGCGTCACGGCGTCGCGAAGCCGGTCGGGCGCCACGTTTCCACGCGTGAGGTAGTCGATCGCCACCAGGCGCATCTGCACGGACTCCTCTTTCTCCAGGACGCCGAGGAGCGCGGCCTCGATGGCGGCTTCCCCCGATGTCTGGACGAGCATCTCCTGCGCCTTCATCCGGACGCCGAGGTTTTCGTCTTCGAGCATCGCCTTCGCGAGAGCCTCCCGCACCTTCGGCGACATCACCGGCTCCGAGTACGAGATCGCGCGCAGCTTCATGCCGACCGACGACTTCTCGAGCAACGACTGCGCGAGCACGTCGGCGACCAGCGGATCGGTCTTCGGCAGGACGACGTCGACATGGCGGGAGACGTCGAAGCGAAGGGCGAGCTTTCCCCCTCCCGCATCCTCGACCTCGACGTTGTCGTAGCTGAACGGCGAGTTCTCGACGTCGGAGAGCTGACGGTTCCGCGACGCCACGAGCTGGATCTCGTCAACGATCGCGTCGCCCCCCGAGGCGACGGGCAACTCGCGTACCGGCACCTGCTGCCGCGTCGCGCGTCCCGCGACGAACGCGCCGACGACGAAGAACGCCGCGATCGCGACGCCGAAGGCCGGCACCATGAGCGCCGCGCGGAGCCGCTCGAGCCAGCCGGCGCCGCTCCCTTCGGAGGCGCGAATCCGGCGGATCACGCCGCGTCGCATCGCGAGCATCTCCGCGTCCGACGGCTCTGCCGCCGCCCCCGCGCGGAGCCGCCCGAGCAACTCCCATTGCCTCGCACACTCCGGACAGCCATCGATATGGGCCAGCAACTCGTCGGCGCGCGCGTCGGAAAGCGACTCGTCGAAGAGCTCGTCCATTGCCTTCTGGATCTCGATGCAGTCTTTGTTCATCGCGTTCACCTCACGCCATCTGCGACAGCGACTCCCGGAGCGTTCGCACGCTCCGGAAGAGAATGTTCTTCGTCACGCCCTCGCTGCACCCGAGCACCGCGGAGATCTCCGCGATGTCGAGCCCCTGGAAGTAGCGGAGCACCACCGCCAGCCGGTAGCGCTCGTTGAGCCTCCCCATCGCCCGCTCCAGCTGCTCGCTCCGCTCGCGGGCGAGAAGGTCGGTCTCCTGCGAGCCCTTGCCAGGAAGGACGTCGGCGAGTGCTTCGACAGGCTCGTGCGTGTCTTCCTTCGACTTCACGCTCCGAAGCCAGTTCACGCTCTCGTTGTGCGTGATCCTGAGCAGCCATGTCTTGATGTTCGCCTCGCTCCGGAAGCTCCCCAGCCCGCGAAACGCTTTGAGAAAGACCGTCTGCGTGACGTCGAACGCGTTTTCCGGCGTCGACACGAACGAGACGGCGACCCGGTATACGAGTCGTTCGTACCGCCGCATCAACTCGTCGAACGCCTCGAGGTCCCCGCCTCGAACGGCGTCGACCAGCTCGGAATCGTCTTTCATTCGCCGGTCCGCACCTTTCTCGACCTAGATAGACGAGATCAGGAGGGAAAAGTTAGCAGGAAACGCGGAAGGCGGAACGCGAAACGCCAAACGCGCGGTTGAGCGGGACCCACCGCTTCGGTTTGACCCTTCGCCGGCCCGCCCGCGCCGGTCACGGAACCATGTTCCGCGTTCCGCGTTTCGCGTTCCGCGTTTATCCTCGGATTCGATGAAGACGAACGCGGCCCGCATCCTCGACAGCCTGGGCATCGCCTATGAAATCCGGGAGTACGAGGTCGATCCGGACGATCTCGCGGCCGAGAGTGTCGCCCGAAAGGTCGGGATGCCTCCCGAACAGGTGTTCAAGACGCTCGTCGTCCGGGGGGATCGGAACGGTGTCTGCCTGGCCGTCGTCCCGGGCGACTGCGAGCTCGACCTGCGAAAGCTCG
>JAMPYE010000039.1 GCA_023700825.1 Thermoanaerobaculia bacterium
CGCGTCAGCGTGGGGTACCGGAGGGCATTATCGTACGCGCCGCGCAAGCGGCGCCTTATCGCGTGGCGCGCGTCAGCGCGACACTTTGGCTTACGCCTCCCGCGCCGCTGACGCGGCGCGCACTACCACTCGACATCAGCCCCCACGCTTACGCGTGGGGCTATTTAGAATATGGCCGCTGCCGCGGCCCTGTGCGAACCGGCAGCAGCTGCCCTCGGAGACCGAGGCTTCTTTCGCGGAGACGAGTTGAGCTCGTCAGCATGAACGAAACCCAGCTCGCCGCTCGCCTCGCGCCTCGCGCTTCTCGCCTAACTCGCCTACCTTGCCGGCCGGCGCCTTATCGGCGCCGCGCCGGTCGAGCTCCAGATCTCTAGCGAGTAGTCGGAGAGCAGGTAAGCCTTCCCTCCCGTCACGACTGATGCGCGCACCGCGGCGGCGGCGCTGCCCGGCAACGGCTCGGCGCTCCAGTTCGCAGCGGAGTTGATCCGGAAGAGGAGCGGGCTGAAGGCGCGGCCGGTGATGAGCGCGCAGTTCCCCGTGACGTGGATCTGCTGGTCGACGTAGCCGACGCGCCCCGAGGGATCGCTCGTGTAGGCGTCGAGCAGCGTGCCGGCGTCGGCGAGCTGCGTGTCGGTGTAGGCGTAGAGGCGATTACCGAGAACGTAGACGGCGCCGCGCGCGGCGTCGCGCGCGATCGCGACCGGGTTCCCGGTCGACGCGCGCTGCGCCAGCTGCGCGGGGTGCCAGGGATCGGTGACGTCGTAGACGCGAATCTCACCTGGCAGGTTGAACGCCGCCCATGCCCGCGTGCCCTCGGAGGTTGCCGCCACCGCACCGCCCGCGAGCGTTGCGCTCTTGACGAGCGCGACGCGCGGATCGAGGACGAGCGTCCGCAACTCGCACGCCCCGCTGAGGCAGCCTGCCTCGACCGTGACCCAGAGCGCGCCCGCAACCGCGCGCATGCCGACCATCCTCTGGTCGGCGCTCTCGTTCACCTGGTAGCTCGACATGACGACTCCCGCCGCCGAGTAGCCGGTCACGGCGCCGCTCGTCGCGAGGACGTAGAGCGACTGCCCGACCGGCGCGATGTCGACGACGCTCCCGCTGAGCGAGACCTTTCGCGGCGTTCCGGGCATTCCCGAGCTGTCGAGCGACACGATGTCGACCGAGCGTGAATCGAACAGGTGGAGCAGGCGGTCACCCGCGACCGCGTCGCGGTAGTAGCGATTCGCCGCACCCGCGGCGAGCTGCGACGGCGCTTTCGACGGCGTCGCGTACTGGATCGTGGAAAGCCCCTCGGCCGTCGCGACGACTGCGGAGGTCGTTCCTCCCGCGGCGTGCGTCGTTACCCCGGTCGTGTCGAGCGCGACTTCGCGCTTCAGCGCCCTGGTGACGGTGTCCCAGTGCTGCAGGGTCGACTCCGTGAGAACGAACAGCGCGCTGCCCGACATCTGCACGTCCCGCGCGAGGATCGAGTTGGTCCCTGGATACGTGGAGACCGACCCTCCGCCGCCGAAGTTCACGACCGAGATCCCCTTGAAGGTCACGCCGGCGACGAGGCCGGTCCCCGACACGCCGATGCCGCTCGTCGTCGCTCCCTCGATCGTCGCGATCGCGGGCGTCGCGGTGAGGATCCCTCCCGAGTAGTAGCGGATCGTCGTGGTGCCGCTCTCACCGAACTCCGCGAAGGCGAGGTCGCTCGCGCCGCGCTCGACGAAGAGCGGCTTCGCGCCACCGAGGTCGAGCTTCGTCGCGACACCCTGCGCCGCCGAGAAGTCCAGGCTCCAGACCGTCTGGTCGGCGAGCACCGCGACTCCGCCCGCGCCGTTGAGGGCCGCGGAGGCGACCGAGGTCGACAGCGTGACCGACGAGAGCTCGGCGGGGGGATTCTGCGACAGGTCCCAGAGGCGGACCTTCGTGCCGGCGCTCGTCAGCAGGCGGCTGCCGCTTCCGTCGCGGACCACCGAGGTGTTGCCGATGTCCCAGTTGGTCTGCGGCGTGAGCTCGCCCGACGCGCCGAGCGCGTACCTGAGGAGCCCCGAGCTCGCGGACGACGAGACGACCGAGGTCCCGAGGGAGACCGCGGAGGTCATCGGCCCGAAGGCATAACCGCGCAAGGGGAAGGGGGCGTCGAAGCCGCGCGCGTCGAAGCTCGTGAGGCCGGCGTCGCCCGCGGCGCCGTGGACTCTCCCGTTCGCGCCCACGAGCTCGAGGTATCGGTTCACGGTTCCGCCTAACGGAGCCGACTCGCTCGCGAAGAGCTTCGACGAGCCCGTGCCCGAGACGTCGAACGCGCGGAGCCTGCGGTCGTCGCCCACGAGAAAGACGACCGATCCCGGGCCGGCGACCGCGGCGTTCCCGCCCGCGGCGATCGTCCCGACCCTGTTCATCAGCGCGCCGCCTCCGGCGAACACTTCGGTCTGCTGCCCGTCGGAGACGAAGAGGCGCCCCGAGGCCTCGCTCACCCAGAGCGAGCGGACGAGCGAATTGAACGTGCCGATCTTCTGCGGAAACGACGGAATCTGCACGTTGTACGCCTCGACCGTCGAGTCGCCGTCGGCGGCGTAAAGCGTGCCCTCGAACCTGGCGAGCGACTGTGCGCCGACGTTGGTGGTGGAGAGCGTCCGGACGACGGC
The DNA here is from genome assembly GCA_023700825.1 of Thermoanaerobaculia bacterium. Taxonomy (GTDB): domain Bacteria; phylum Acidobacteriota; class Thermoanaerobaculia; order Gp7-AA8; family Gp7-AA8; genus JACPDH01. The sequence continues at coordinate 2,637 of JAMPYE010000039.1, forward strand.
GGGCCGGTCGGGGAGGATCACGTCGATCTGCACGACGCCGACGCTGGAGGCCGCGAAAACGTACTGCGCCAGCACGAACAGGTCGTTCACCGTTCCGCCTGCGTCGACCGAGCCCACCACGACCGGCGTTCCCGAGTCCTCCCTCATGACGAACACCTTCGTCCCGCTGCCGACGTAGACGAACCCCGCTGCCGCGGCCACGCTCGACGTCGTGCCCCGCATCGCAACGGTCGTCACCGGGCGAGGCGGGTCGAACGACGCGTCGAAGAGCTCGAGCCCCCACGACGTCGCGACCCAGAGGTCGTTGCCGTCGATGGCGGTGTCGAGCGCCGTGGTGCGGTAGGTGCCGTCGTAGACGGGGGTCCAGGTGCACTGGGCTGCCGCGGGCAGCGCGGCAAGAAGCAGGAGCGTCGCTAGAATCGTGGTTCGAATGGTCACCCGCGAATTGTAGCGACCTTTCGCCGCTGACCGGCGACCGCCGGATCATCCGCGCTCGTAGCCGGCCCTGCCGTGACCGCGTCGTGACACTCCGTCGTCCTATAATCCGCCGCGCGACGACGATTGGAAACGTGGCGCCCTTCGATGAAGCCCCGACTCGCGCATCGATTCACCGCAGCATGCTTCGCAGCCGCAGCAGCGCTCCTCACCGGAGCCTGCGCAGGAGGAATGACATCCATGGTCGACACCGCCAGTCCTTCGCCCACCCCGTCAGCGCAGAGCCAGCTCGACGCCGCGGCGAAAGAATACGTTCGGCTGGTCCTCGCGCTGGGTGAGCACGACGCCGACTACGTCGACGCCTGGTACGGCCCCGCGGAGCTTCGTGACGCGGTTCGCGCGGAAGCGAAGAGCGTCGAGTCGATCCGACGCGAGGCCGGCGCTCTTCTCGGCCGCATCACCGCGCTTCCTCGTCCTGACGCGGAAATCGACCGGCTCCGCCTCGACTACCTGCGCACGCAGACTTCGGCGCTCGGCGCGAGGGCCGCGATGCTCTCGGGCACGACGCTCACGTTCGACGAGGAGTCGCGGGCGCTCTACGACGCGATCGCTCCGGCGCACGGCACGGAGCATTTCGACGAGCTCCTGCGCGAGCTCGACGCCGAGCTCCCCGGCGACGGCCCGGTGAGCGAGCGGCTCGAGGCGTTCCGCTCGCGGTTCGTCATTCCGAAGGAACGGCTCGACGTCGTCTTCAAGAAGGCGATCGAGGGATGTCGCGAGCGCACGCTGCAGCACATCCCTCTCCCCGCCGGGGAGAGCTTCACCGTCGAGTACGTCACGGACAAGTCGTGGAGTGGCTACAACTGGTACCAGGGAAACTTCCGCAGCCTCATCCAGGTCAACACCGACCTGCCGGTCTTCATCGACCGCGCACTCGACCTCGCGTGCCACGAAGGCTATCCCGGACATCACGTCTACAACGTGCTGCTCGAACAGCACCTCGTGCGCGAACGAGGCTGGATCGAGTTCACGGTGTACCCGCTCTTCAGCCCGCAGTCGCTGATCGCCGAGGGAAGCGCCAACTACGGCATCGACGTCGCGTTCCCGAAGGAAGAGAAGGTCGCGTGGGAGCGCGAGCATCTCTTCCCGCTCGCCGGCCTCGACGGGTCGCAGGCGGAGCGGTATTACCGCGTCTTCGAGCTGACGTCGAAACTGGCCTACGCGGGGAACGAGGCGGCGCGCGGGTTGATCGACGGGACGCTCACGGACGAGACCGCGGCGGCGTGGCTCGAGAAGTACGCGCTCATGGCGCCCGAGCGCGCGAAGCAGCGCATTCGCTTCATCCGCCAGTACCGTTCCTACGTCATCAACTACAACCTCGGCAAGGACCTCGTCGAGGCGTACGTCGAAGCGCTCGCCGGCGGCGACGGCGAGGCGCGCTGGCGCGTCTTCACCGAGTTGCTCTCGTCGCCAAGGTTGCCGTCGGGGCTCGCGGGGGAGTAGCGAGAGGCCGACACGAGCTGCTCCATGTGGCACAGGCACTCCTGCCTGCGCGTCGCCCCGCTCTGCGCGGCGACCTCGTTTCGGCACATTCCGATGTGCCGCTCGCCCAGGGTGATCACGAGAGTGCCGAGCATCAGAATGCCCGGCAACAGGGCGGCGCTTCGCGCCGCGCGCAGGCAGGAGTGCCTGCGCCACATCCCTGCCGTCCCGCCCGGTTCTCCCGTCACAACACCCCCGCTTCACAGGTCACCCCATCGCAGGGCATCGAGGAGCAATATTCGGGAGGTGAGGTGATCGCCATGCCCCTGTTTTCGCACGAGGACAAGCTCCGCGAGCTCGACGCCTCGGCGCCGCTTCTCGAGAAGATCGAGATGCTCCGCAGGATTCTGGAGGCGCGCGCGCTGCCGATCGATCGCGTCGCGGTCGCAACCTACGACGCCGAGGGCGACGTGCTGCACACCTTCATCGCGTCCAACGACGGGGAGAACCCGCTCGTGCGATACGAGAGCCGGCTCGCCGATGCGCCTTCACTGCTCGAAGTGCGCGAGAAGCGGGCCCCGCGAGTGGTCAACGACCTCACGCTCTTCGCTGCCGGATCGCACACGCACACACATTCGATCGCCGCCGGAGGCTTCCGCGCGAGCTACACCGTGCCGATCTTCGCCGGCGAGCGCTTCGTCGGCTTCGTCTTCTTCAATTCGCGGCGGACCGGCGTCTTCGACGAGTCGCTTCTCGACCAGCTCGACGTGATCGCCCACCTCCTCGGTGGCCTCGTCGCACACGACATGCTCGCGGCCCGGATGCTGTCGGGGGCGCTCAAAACGGCGAGCGACCTCGTCCACGCGCGCGACCCCGAGACGTGGGGTCATCTGCAGAGAATGGCGCGCTACGTGCGGCTGATCGCGCAGCAGCTGGCCGACGACGGGAAGCTGCGGATGACCGACGAGGCGATCGAGCGTCTCTTCTGGTTCGCGCCGATGCACGACATCGGTAAGCTCGCCGTCCCCGACGCGGTCCTCTTCAAGCCCGCCCGCCTTTCGGACGACGAGCGCTCGGTCATGCGCGAGCACAGCAGCGTCGGCGGAGAGATGCTCGACCGCATGATCCACAATTTCGAGCTCGGAGAGCTCCAGGGGATCGACTCGCTGCGCGACGTCGCACTCATGCATCACGAGGCGCTCGACGGCTCGGGCTATCCGCGAGGGCTGTCGCAAGACGAGATCCCGATGATGGCGCGCATCGTCGCCGTCGCCGACATCTTCGACGCGCTGACGAGCCCGCGATCCTACAAGCAGCCGTGGCCGGTCGAAGCGGCGATGGCAGAGCTTCGCAGGATGGCGGTCTCGAAGCTCGATCCGGATTGTGTGGAGGCGCTGGCCTCGCGGCTCTCCGACGCCGAACGGATTCGCCTCGAGTTCGCCGAAGAAGCGGCCGGGGAGCGGATTTCGGACAATTGTGGCAACTCCACGTTGATTCCGTGAGCTTGCTCACGTCCAGACTGATCTTTGGAACGTAGATTTTCAGAATCCAGCGAGAGAGAAAGAAGTCCATCCGGGACTTCAGTCGTATTTTTGTGCCCGAAGGAGTCGTTCGAATGTCTCAATCCAGTCGCGCGTGGTTCGTGTCGAGCCTGCTTGTGCTCGCTGTCTCACTGCTGACGGTACTTCCTGCCGAAGCCGATTGTCCGGTCAAACCCGTCTTACTGACAATCAGCCCTTCACCGAGCGACACGCCGCTGGAGGGCTTCACGTTCAAGTGGAGCTATGACTCGCGCCAACCCGATCCCGCGTCCTTCTCCATCTTTCTGTACCAAGGAAAGAGCATCGCGTTCGACCCGAAGGCGGGACAAGTCAACGGAACGCCAATCCCCGGGTCGAATCGCTCCTTCGACTTCCCTCGGGAGCTAAATCCGCTCAAGCCCGGAACCATCTACACCTGGTACGTCGTTGCGTCCCAAGCCGACCCACGGCTGTGCGTCGGCTCGCCGACCTCCGTCGTATCGGACGCAGCCCTCTTCGACACACTAACCTGCGCGCCGCCGTCGAACGTCAGCCCGGCCAACGGTGCAACCAACGTGGCGACGAGCGTGACGCTACAGTGGAGCGCGATCGCCAACGCTACGTCGTACTCGGTCCTCGAGAGCACCGATGGTGGAAACGTCTACACGAGCGTGGCGACCACGACCGGGACGTCGGCGAACCGAACATTCGATCAGGGCAAGACGATCTTCTGGAAAATTCGCGGCCTGTCCAACGACGGCTGCCCGGTGCGCGACTCCGCGGCGACCTCGTTCACGACCATCAACTGCGCTCTCGGCATCCCGAACCAGCTCGGGCCGGCCGACAACTCGACTTCACCCGTCGACGTGCTCTTCTCGTGGAAGGCGACGTCGACCGCGATCGACTACGGCCTGGCCACCTCCGTCGACGGTGGCCGCACGTTCAGCGAGGAGCGCGTCGGCAACGTGACGCAAGCCAAGCGGACGATGCCCGCGGGAGCGAAGGTCCTCTGGTACGTACGGTCGTATCCGGGCAACGGCTGCCCGCCTCTCCGTTCGTTAAGCGACTTCGTCGTCAACATCCAGGAAGCGTGCCCCACCGGAGTGCCCCTGCTCGTCTATCCGAAGCCGGCGACCGAAGTGGCCTCGCCGGTGAGATTCGAATGGACCTCGGTTTCGGGTGCGACGAGTTACGAGCTCTTCCTCGCCGAGAAAGGAAGTTCGACGTTCGTCTCGTCGGGCAAGACGACGGGCACTACGCTCGAGCGCTCCGTTTCCGGCGCAGTGCAGTGGTACGTCGACGCGATCTTCCCGATCGGCTGCGCTCCGACCCGCTCCGAGGTCGGACGCTTCACCGTCGCCGAGGCTGCGTGCCCGACCAGCGGTCCCGGCCTCGTCGCTCCGGTCGACGGGGCGTCGCTCCAGGCCCCCGTGACGTTCTCCTGGAGCGCGGTCGCCGGCACTCTCAAGTACGTCGTTTTCGCACGCGACACAACGAACGTCTTCAGCATCTTCGACGACGTCGCTTCGACCGGCTCGACTTCGGTTTCCGTCGACCTCGGCGCAGGGACGTGGGAGTGGAAGGTCACCGCGTATCCCGACCGATGCGATCCTGTCACCTCGGTCACGCGTACCGTGAAGGTGAGCGCCGCGGTCTGCAACATCACTCCGCCGGCACCGCTCCTTCCGAAGTCGGGCTCGACCATCGACACGAACATCGTGGCGTTCGAATGGTCGGGGATCTCGCAGGCGACCGAGTACACCGTCGAGGCTGCGTTCGGCACGGCGCCATTCGCCCCGCTCGGGACGACCGTGGAGAAGAGCTTCGTCGCGAAGGTTCCTGACGGCAAGGTGACGTGGCGCGTCGTCGCGACGGTTCCGCGCTGCCAGCCAGTGGTATCGGCAACGTCGACGTTTACAGTCGCGCAGGTCAGCTGCCCGGTCTCGGCACCCGACCTGCTCTCTCCCGCGCCGGGCGCGACGGTCTCGAACCCGGTGAAGCTGCAGTGGACAGCTGTGTCGGGAGCCTCCGGCTACCGCGTCTGGATCTCGGTCGACGGCGGCTCGCCGAGCAACCTTGGCGGCACGGTCGCCGTGCCCTCGCTCGAAGCCTCGCTCCCCGCGGCGATCATCGTCTGGTACGTCGAGGCGATCGCGGATCGCTGCCCTTCGACCTTCTCCCCACGCGAGAAGTTCGTGGTCTCGCGCTCGAACAGCTGCCCGACCGATCGGCCCGCTCCGATCGCGCCGCGCGACGGCTCCACTGGCGTGCTCTCGCCGGTGACCTTCGAGTGGAGCCCGGTCACCGGCGCGTCGGGCTACAACCTCTTCGCAGCGATCGACGGCGAGCCCGCGGCGAACCTCGGCTTCACCACGGCGACGAAACTCGTCCGTGAGCTCAAGGGGACGAAGGTGTCGTGGTGGGTCGTCGCGACCTTCCCCGGCTGCGATCCCGCGATTTCCGACAAGGCGCTCTTCTCACTCGCATCGACGGACGCGTGCGCGATCGTTCCTCCCTCGCGCCTGCTCCCGGTCGACAACACTTCCTCGATCTCCCCGGTGAAGTTCGGATGGACGAGCTCCGGCGCGGACGTCGTCTACCGTCTCTGGGTCACGCGCGACGGCGAGCGCCCGATCGTTCTCGGCGAGACGCTCGAGACCGCTCTCGACAGACATCTCGAGCCCGGCTCCTACTCCTGGTACATCGAGGCCTTCCGCAAGGGATGCCCCAGCGGGCGCTCCGACAACGGCCGCTTCGCGGTCCTGTCGCAGGCGACGTGCCCGACCGAGGTACCGCTGCTGCTCGCACCGTCGAACGGCGCGACGGGGCTCTCGACCGAGGTGCGCTTCGCCTGGGCCTCGGTTGCCGACGCGGTCGCCTACGAGCTCTGGATCACCCGCGAGGACGGGGTCGCGAGCCTGGTCGCCGTCACGAGAGAAACCGCGGAGATCGTCAGGCTGCGCCCGGGACGCGGGAAGTGGTTCGTGAAGGCGCTTTTCAAAGGCTGCGACGCCACTCGCTCGCAGGATTTCTCCTTTGAAGTAGCAATCCAGCCGGAGTGCGAGCAGAAGCCCCCGTATCTCCTCTCGCCTCCGATCCGCGAGCCGGTACCGCTCGCGAACCCGATCACCTTCGAGTGGACGCCGGTGCGCGGTGCGACGCTTTACCACCTGTTCGCGAGTATCGAAGACGCCGAGCCGATCAAGCTCGGGGAGACCGCGGCCACGTCGACAAAGCTCGAACTGCCGGTGGGGCGCATCCGGTGGTACGTCCTCGCCGAGCTCCCGGGATGCCCGGCGATCGCATCGTCCTCGGGCGTATTCTTCGTGAAGGAAAAGGTGGACTGCGACATCCCGGTCGCTCCGGAACTGCGCGCCGTCCTCGAGGCGAAGAGCGGAGTCGACTACCGCGTTGCCTGGACCGCCGTCGCGAATGCGGGATCGTACGAGATCCAGGAATCGCTCACGGCCGACTTCACGAGCTCGGAATCGTCGACGTCGGCTGGCGTGTCCCAGGTGTTCAATCACTCAGTGACGAGCGCGACGCGCTTCTACTACCGCGTGCGCGGGATCAGCGCCTGCACCGATCAGCCGGGGCCGTACTCGCAGATCGTCAGAGTGGTCGTGACGCCGAAGGAGGTCGACGACGCTCCCGCGATCGACAGTGTCTCGCCGCTAGAGGCGAACGGCCTGATCACGATCCCGTTCAAGATCGGAGGCGCGAACGGAAAGAGTACGCAGGCGACCTCGTTCACGGCATCGACCAACAAGCCGTGGATGAGCGTCTCGCCGTCGAGCGGGACGATTCCTCCGGAAGGGCTGACGCTCACGATCACCGCCGACCCCTCCGTCCTCGGGCCGGGCGCGAACACCGGGACGCTGACGCTGGAAACGGCGTCGTCCCTGAATGCGCGCGAGACGAACGCGGGAGGTTCGTCGACGCCGGTCTCGGTGAGCATGGTCTCGCCCGTCACCCCGACGACGAAGTCGGGGCCGACCGCCGACTCGCTCATCATCCCGGCGGTCGGACATGCCGCGGGGAGCAACTCGCAGTGGCAATCCGACGTTCGGATCTCGAACGTCTCGTCGCAGTCGATGAACTACCTGCTCTTCTTCACGCCGTCCGGACAGCCGGGAACGGGCACGGTGAAGGAGGCCAGTGTCACCGTCGCACCCGGACAGACCGTCGCCCTGAACGACGTCGTGAAGTCGTGGTTCGGAATCGGCGCGGGTAGCGAGAGCGCGACGGGGGTCATGGAGATCCGGCCGCAGAGCAACGCGATCTCCACCGCCGCGGGATCGAGCTTCGCGACAGGCACGAGCCTCGCGGCCGCATCGGTCGCAACCAGCCGGACCTACAACCTGAGCTCGACAGGCACGTTCGGCCAGTTCATCCCCGCCGTGTCGTACTCGAAGTTCGTCGGGAAAGGAACGACGCTCTCTCTGCAGCAGGTCGCCCAGTCGGCGCAGTACAGGACGAACGTCGGCGTCGTCGAAGCATCGGGACAGCCTGCAACCGTGCAGTTCACGGTCTTCTCGAGCTCCGGCCAGCAGCTCGGACAGTGGAACGAGAGCCTCCAGGCGGGAGAGCACCGGCAGTACGACCGGTTGCTCGCGCAACGAGGCATCGAGCTCGAGGGAGGCCGCATCGAGGTCGACGTGGTATCCGACACCGGCAGGATCACGGCGTACGCGTCGACGGTCGACAACCAGACCGGCGACCCGATCTTCGTGCCGCCGGTCGATCCCACGGGCGTGACCCGCGCGTCGAAATTCGTAGTCCCGGGCGTCGGAGACGTCGACAACGGGCTCGCGAGCTGGAGAACCGACGTGCGCGTCTTCAACGCGGGCGCGACGGCAACCACCGCGACATTGACCTACTTCCCGCAGGGAAGCTCCACGCCGTCGGGATCGAAGCAGGTCTCGATCGGGGCCGGCTCGGTGCTCGAGGTGAACGACCTGCTGAAGTCGACCTTCGGCATCAGCAACAGCGCCGGCGCGCTGCACGTGACGACGGAGAGCGACAGCGCGCTCGTACCGACCGCGCGCACATACAACAAGACGGCGGCCGGAACGTACGGCCAGTTCATCCCGGCCGTGACCGAGGAGCTCGGGACGAGCCTCGGCGGGCGCACGCTTCAACTGCCGCAGGTCGAGCAGTCGGCGAGGTTCCGCACGAACCTGGGCCTGACCGAGCTTTCGGGCAAGAGCGCGACGGTGGAGGTCACGGCCATCATCCCCGGAGCCCTGGCCGCTCCACGCAAGACCTACAGCCTCGCCGCGAACGAGTTCCGCCAGATCGGATACATTCTCAACGACATGGGGATCAGCGAGGCCTACAACGCGCGCGTCACCGTGCGGGTCGTCGGCGGCGGTGGATCGGTCAGCGCCTACGCGTCCGTGATCGACAGCTCGACGCAGGATCCGACCTACGTTCCGGCGCAGTAGATTCGATGCGAGGTCATCCACGAGCGGGCGGCTGGCAACAGCCGCCCGCGTCGTCTAAGGGGCCGTAGGCCGACTGCTCGTCGCCTGCCGGGCCGCCATCACGACTTCGGCTCGACGCGTGACGAGTGCGACGCGACCATCGTCCAGTCTCCGTCGAGACGGATCCACACGCGCGTGAAGCGGAACTTCCCGCTCCACGGCTTCCCGTCGCTCACTCCCGACTGAACGCTCGTGCCGGTGACGACGGCGGTGTCGCCGTACTTGCGCACCTTCACGTCTTCGTTCGTGATTTCCTGGTTGGTCCTGCTGCGGGTCCGGAGCTCGCCGAGGTATTCGGCCTTCGACTGCACGCGCCCGTCGGAGTGCGTGAGCATCCAGTCGTCGGCCAGGATCGCCTCGAGCTTCTCGACGTCGGCAGAGAGGCGGAGCGAGTTCCAGGACGAATCGACCGCGAGCAGCCCGTCGTCACTCGCTCCCGCGAGCAGTGGAACGGCGAGCAGCAGGGTTACCAGCGAGAGAATGCGGTGAGCCATGTTCGAAGCCTCCGTACGGTCGTTCTGCGTTCGACGGTTCCGAGGTCGCGTCCATCGCTCGCAGGTCAAGGGATCCGGCCCCATTCGCATCGCTCGAACGGGGAGGGGCGAGTGCGCCGCCCGGGCGTCGCCACCGGACAAAACACGCCCGCTTTCTCGATGTACGAACGAGGGCGCTGCATTCCAATTTCGGCGATGCGACGCCTAACGTCAAGCTCGTCGCCGAAAAACACGCCAACCGTCCGGTTTTCTCTTCCACGATCGCGTTCCGGCGCGATCGCACCGCTCACCGTGACCGATGGCACAACCCGATCGGCCCCGCGCCGTTACAGTGTCCACTGACCGTGGCCACGGCGACGCGTATCGATTGGCACTTCAAGACCTGACCCCGGCGCGAGCACGAACCGGCGCGAAAACGAGCCACACCCCCGGACGCACTAGAGCACAACGTCACGCCAGCACTCTTCCCGACCCGGAAATCACGCGATGAACCCACCCAACGGCAGTGCCCCACGCGAGCTCCGGGAGAGTAACGTGACCGAATTGAACGGTATAGAGTCGCAGGCCCAGCGAACTCCGAACGGCAACGAAGGAGAACCCCCGATGCAAGAGGAAGCGACCTCGACCGCCCCCCCGGAGGTCTCCGAGACGCGAGTCCGGCCGCGATTCAACACGCTCGTGAATCTCGAGGCCCAGTTCGCCGGCCAGACCGCCATCGTGCGAAACCTGAGCGCGAACGGCCTCGGACTCCGGCACGTGGAACAGGTCAAGGTCAGCGCTCCCGTCTCCGTGAGGATCTACGCGCCGGAGAACGAGCTCGCGACACAGATCCGCTGCCGCGTCGTCTGGAGCCGTCTCTCGTCCGCCGGAGGGGGGCGCGGAAAGGGCCTTTACGACACCGGGCTATTCATCCTCGACGGCTCACCGGTGGTTGCAGGGCTGGTGGCACGTCTCATCCACGCTTACGGCGTGCGGGACGACGACTCGCTCGAAACGAAGCGCCGCATGCTCGAAGCTCGCGCACGGGAACGAGCCGGCGGCATGGCGCCGTCGGTCGCGCCGACGGCGACGATGCCGCCCATCACGCCCGACCAGGTGCTGCTCATCCGCGCGGCGCAGGATCTGATCGCGTCCAATCCGGAAGCTGTCACCAAGTGGCACGATCGCGCCAGGCAGTCGCTGGAGAGGGAAGGCCTGATCGCGCCCGACGCGAAGTCGTCTCACCATCGCCGCGACGTCCTCGTGGTCTGGGAGTTTCTCGGCAGAGGGCTCGGGCTCGACGTCGTATCGACGATCCTGGGCCCGACGGCCGAGGCCTGACGCTCGACGGGCCGTCGTTCCGGAGCGTGAGCGCCGCGAGCGACGAGCGGGCCCACAGCGAATCACATCCGGAGTCGACGGCGCATGGCGCCTGAACGTGCGACGGCCGCCCCTCGAGGCGGCCGTCGGCTTTCGTGCGGTGGCGCGGATGCGCCGCTCGCTCGATCAGTGCTTGCCCGGAGCCATCGCGACACCGCGGCGCTCGTAGGCGACATACGCTTCGATCGCGATCATCTTCGGGTCGTCGAGCTTGAGCGGCTCGCCCTCGAGCGGCTGACGGATGCACCAGTTGATCATCTCCCGGAGCGCGATCACGCGCCCGAGCTGCTTCTGGAACTTCGGGTAGGTCTCTGGATGCGTGTTCGCGGCGTTCGGATGGCACTGCGCGCACGCGACGCCGTTGGTGCCGAGCTCGGGGCTCGTCCACAGCGCGCGGCCTTTTTCGACGACCGACATGTACTCCTTCTGCCAGCGCTCGAGGTCTGCCTTCGTGAACTCGTCCGCCCGGACGTCGATCCCGGCGACGAGGCCCGCGAGAACCACCACGAGAGCGGCAATCATCGACAGTCTGCTCATTGCTTCCTCCTTAGTAGTGGACTTGCGGGTCGATCATGCGAGCCGGATCCTGGAAGAGGGAATCCTCCGGCCGTCCGGTCTTCGGGTTGAACGCTACGGTGCGGCTCGTGTTGTTGTAGAGGTTGTACCTCAGCGCCACGCGCCCGGTGTTCACGTCGATGAACTGCCAGCCCGTGGCGTCGCGCTCGTGGAACGGATCGGCGCGATTCATCGGAATGGTCAGCTTCGGGAGCGCATGCTCCGCCTGCGCGTAGCTCTGCGGATACGGCCACGGCCACGCCGTCGCCATCACCGAGTTGAAGCTGATGTTCGCGATCTGGTTGTACTGGATCTGGTGAACGTGCCCGTAGACGACGTTCACGCGATCGTACGGCTCGAGGATCGCCTGCACCTCGTCGGCATCCTCCGTCCAGAAGTTCCAGCCCTTGTAGATCTTCTGAAGCGGCGAGTGCGAGAAGACGACGATCGGCGTGTCCTTCTGCACCTTCGCGAGGTCGGCCTTCAGCCACTCGCGCTGCTTCTCGCCGACCATGAACGGCGAGCCGTTCGGGTTGTCTAGCCCGGCCATCTCGAGCATCCGCTGCGCGGCGCTCGGCCACCTGTTGAACGTCCAGTCGTCGTAGGTGAGGATGCTGTTGAGCACGACGAAGTGGACGCCTCTGTGGTCCCAGCTGTAGTGCTGGGGGCCGTAGAGCTTCGACCAGTACTCGCCGAGGTCGAGGTAGTAGTCGTGCTCTCCCATGACGCAGTACATCTTGTAGTTCAGCTTCGACAGAAGCTCTGCCCCGTGGTCGAGCTCCTCCTTCGTCCCCAGCTGTGCGAGGTCGCCGCCGAAGACGACGAACTCGGGCTTCGGGACGAGCAGGTTCGTCTCCGCGACCGCGCGGATGAGCCCGCGGTCCCAGTTCCGGACGAACTTCGTACCCGAGATGTGCTGGATGTGCGCGTCCGAGATGTAGGCGAAGGTGAAGTTCCTGCTCGCGTCGGCGAACGCCAGCTCGACCATGCTGAGCGGCAGCGTGCTCATCGCGGCGAGGGTTCCCGTCGTCTTCAGAAAGTCGCGGCGTGTGGTTTTGCTCATCGTCGCCTCCTTCTACCTTCCATCCGTCTTCGCCGTCTTCGCCGACGTCGCGAACTCGGGGCTGGTCAACGCTTCCATGAACGCGACGAGATCGTCGACCTCGGTGTCGGTCAGCAGGAGCGGCCGGATGCCGCCGGCGAGGAAGTCGTTCACGGGGTTGCCTTCCTTCGTGACGCCGCCGTTGTTGTAGTGGACGATCACGTCCTTGAG
>JAMPYE010000040.1 GCA_023700825.1 Thermoanaerobaculia bacterium
ATCGCCTCGAGCGCCGTCGGCTCGATCATGACGTCTTTCTCGAACTGGCGGTTCTTCTGGTGAATGCGTTGCTGGTACTCGATCAGGCTCGCATGCCCCGACTCCTCACGGCTCAATTTCGCGAAGAGCTGCGACGCCTCCTTGTCGGCCGAGAAGCGATCCGCCCACGTTCCGTAGAGCGCAGCGAGCTCCCGTTCGAGCTCGATCATGGGACGAAATGCGTGACTGATCAGCATCGTGACGGCCTCAGTGGTGAGAATTCGCGAATTCTCTCACACCCGGCGCGAGCCAGGCAGGTTCCGCCCATCGAACTGGAAACGCCTCGGGGTCCGGGGTCACGGCCAGAGCATCGACGGGGCGACGTCGAGGCGCTCCCGATGCCGTTCGCAGGCCAGGCTCCCCGCGGACGCGGAAGTCAGTAACTGGGCCGAGAACCCGGGGTTGCCCCCGGTTTGCGCACGCCTCCGGCTGCTTCGAGAAGCGCCGCCGTGGACTCTTTTCGATTCGACCGCGCGACGTCGAGCGCGGTGCCGCAGCCTGCAACCGTGTTGACGCCGGCCCCTCGCGCGAGCAGGAGGCGCGCCATCGCGTCGTCGCCGCGGCCAGAGGCGGCCATCAGCGCGGTCACGCCCGACGCGTCGGCGGAGTCGGGCAGGGCGCCCGCGTCGAGCAGGCACTCGGCGGTCTCGAGCCGACCCGCCCACGCTGCTGCGTAAAGCGGAGTCGAGCCCGTGTCCCTAGAGTTCGGATCGGCGCCAATCGCGAGAAGCGCCTTCGCGACGCCTGCGTCGCCTCGCATCGCCGCGTGGACGAGCAGCTCCTGCCGGCGCTGGTACGCCATGACGGCGACGATCGCGACTGCGACCGACAGCGCGATCGCGAACCTGGCTCTCGTCGAGGGCATCGATCCCTCCTGTTGCGGCGGCGGCTCCTGCGGCGCCGATCATCGATCGTCGCCGGCGGGAGCCGCCAGTCATTTCCGGCACGGCGCCGTCATCCTGCGGCCGGTTCCTTCGCCTTCGGTGCTCGAATTGCCGCGAGCAGTCGCTCCGGCGTCATCGGCAGGCGGTCGACGCGCGCGCCGCACGCGTCGAAGACTGCGTTTGCGATGACCGCGCCCATCGGCACGATTGCCGGCTCGCCGCCTCCCTGCGGCGCGAGCTCGTCGTTCTTCACGAGGACCGTCTCGATCTTCGGTACCCACGAGAAGAGCGGAAGCTTGTAGCTGTCGAAGTTCTTGTCGAGGATCTTCCCTCCCTCGAATCGAAGCTCTTCGCTGAAGACGTAACCGAGGCCCATCGTGATGCAGCCTTCGACCTGCATCGTCGCGCCGTCGGGATTGACGACGACGCCCATGTCCTGCGCGCAGACGACGCGCTCGACTTTCACCGTGCCGGTCGCCTCGTCGACCTTCACGAAGGCGACGAGCGCGGCGTAGGTGCCGGCGTCGATGCCGCAGGCGATCGCGCGTCCCTGTCCGCTCGGGCCCGGCGCCGCCTTCCAGCCGGCGGCGCCCGCCGCGGCCTTGAGCACGCGCCTCATCCGCTCGTCCTTGGTGTTCCTGAGCCGGAACTCGAGCGGGTCGATCCCCGCCGCGGCCGCCATGACGTCGATCTGCGACTCCCTCGCGAAGACGTTCGTGTTGGCGCCGGGAGCGCGCCACGGGCCGACGGCAAAGAGGTGCGTGTCGGCGCCCGCGCCGCGCCAGGCGCCGAAGACGCGGACGCGAGCGTTAGGCGCATCATAGAAGACCTCGGTCGAGCGTGCGCCCGCGAAGTACACGTCGTACTCCCAGAGCGTGATCCGCCCCTCCGCGTCGACCGCGGACGCGATCTTCACGACGGCGGCGGGATCGAAGGTGTCGTAGAAGAACTCCTCCTCGCGCGTCCACTCGACCTGCACCGGCTTGCCGACGATCTTCGCGAGGCGTGCCGCCTCGACTGCCTGCGGAGCGCTCGACTTCCCACCGAAGCCGCCGCCGACGTAGGGCGTGATCAGGCGGACGTTCGCCGGGTCGAAGCCGATCGCGCTCGCCACGGCGTCGCGTGTCGGGAAGGGCGTCTGCGTCGCGGCCCAGACCGTGGCCTTGCCGTCTTTCACTTCGGCGAGCGCCGCGTGCGGCTCGATCGGCGCGTGCGCCTTGTAGCCGCTGCGCCACGTCAGCTCGAAGAGCTTCGCCGCATCCTTGCGTGCCGCCGCGAGGTCGCCGCGCGTGTCGCGCACGTCCGGCTCGGGCGCCTTCTTCACGAGGTAGTCGAAGATCGAGTCCTGGTCGACGTCGACCTTTCGCACCTCCCACTTCGCGACGATCGTCTGCAGGGCCTGGCCCGCCGTCTCCGGGTCGGCGTGGAGCACGGCGACGAGCCCGTCCTGGTTGACGAGGGTCAGCCCTTCGACTTTTTCGGCCCTCGCCGTGTCGACGCTGACGAGCTTCGCGCCGTGCGCCGGTGGGCGGAGGATGCGGGCGGAGAGCATGCCCGGGAGGGTGATGTCGGCCGCGTACTTCGCGCGCCCCGTCACCTTCTCGACGCCGTCCATGCGCTTCGGCGAGCGTCCCATCACCTTGAACTCGGCGACCGAGCGGAGCACCGCCTTCTCGTCGAGGGTGCGGGTGATGGCCTGGCCCTTCGCGAGCTGGCCGTAGGTCAGCTTCCTCGAGGCATCGCCCTTCACCGACACGATTCCATCGTCGACGACGAGCTGTTCCCTCGGCACTCCGAGCTTCTCCGACGCGAGCTGCATGAGAATCAGCCGCGCCTCGGCGCAGGCGGCACGCAGCGCCGGTCCGAACATCCGCGTCGTCAGTGAGCCGAAGGTCCCCATGTCCCACGGGCACTTGTCGGTGTCACCGAGGATCATCTCGATGCGTCCGAGAGAGACGCCTAACTCTTCGGCCGCCATCTGCGCCTGCGACGTCATCACGCCCTGGCCCATCTCGATCTTCCCCGAGAAGACCGTGATGCGGCCGTCCGGGGCGATGTGAAGGTAGGCGTTGACGTCGGTGGGGTACTGACGCTGCTGCGCGAAGAGCTCCGAGGGGCTCGTGGTGAGGAGCACGACGATGCCGCCGCCGAGCAGCTTCACGAACTCGCGGCGGTCGAGGTTGAGCGAGGTGGTCATGACCTGCCTCCCTTTGCGCCCGCGACCTCCTCGATCGCGGCGATGATCCGCTGGTGCGCGCCGCAGCGACAGAGGTTGTCCTCCATGCCGTCGATGATCTCCTCGCGCGAGAGCGTCTTCTTCTCCTTCGTCAGTGCGTACGCGTTCATCAGCATCCCGGAGGTGCAATAGCCGCACTGGAAGGCTCCGTGTTCGATGAAGGCGCGCTGGAGCGGATGAAGCCGGTCGCCCTTCGCGAGCCCTTCGATGGTGATGACGTCCTTGCCCTGGATTTCGGCGAGGGTCGTGACGCAGGAGCGGACCGCCTTGCCGTCGACGACGACGGTGCACGACCCGCACTCGCCGATGCCGCAGCCATAATGGGTACCGGTTAGGCCGAGGTCCGTGCGAAGCGCGCGCAGCAGGGTGCGCTCCGGGTTGTAGGGGAGTGTGGCCGGCTTTCCGTTGAGCCGGAACCGTATCTCTGTCGCCATCAGTTCTCCTCCTGGCCGGATCGCCTCCGGCCTGTCCTTCAGGGCAAGGCTCGTAATTCGTGGTACGCCACGCCGTCTGCGGGAACGCCGGAGCGGCGTGCGAGCTCGAGCGACTCGTCGACAACGGCGCGAATCTCCTCCGCCGTCCTTCCGAAGAACGTGATCTTCGATGGCGGGGCGCTATCGCTCGGTTCCGCTGCGACGATGCGATAGCCGTTCGCCTTCAGCCAGCGCAGCTCGCTCTCGGTGGCCGACGTGGTGAAGAGGGAGTAGCCGCCGGGACCCTGCACGGGGAGTGCAACGGCGGCCTTGCCCGGAGTCGCGGCAGGTCCCGCGAGCGCCGCGTCCCAGCCCTCCTCGAGCGGAAGCTTGATCGTCTCGATGCCGAGGCGCACCGGTTTGCCGAGCTCGCGCCCGAGAGCGAGCTCGGAGAGCGCGGTGGAGGTCAGTCCGTCGGCGCCGTCCGCGCGGGTCCGGTACGACATCACTCCGATCCCGTCGGAGATCCGGAAGAGCTCGCGCAGCAGGTCGGCCTTCGCGCAGCCGGCGCGCTCGCCCGTCTCGACCGTCGTCTCCTCGGTGGAGTCGTACCAGAACGGGATGTCGAGCCAGAGAGGGAGCGCCCCGAGGATTTTCTTTGTGCCGGTGAGGCCTTCGACGAGCGACGCGGCGAGCTCCGGGCGCCTGCGCCCGCCCCAGGTGGGCAGCAGGTAGGGCTCGATGTCGAGGTGGATCGCGTCGAAGCGCGCTTCCTCCGGTTGCGCGGCATTGTAGTCGCGCACCGACCGTGCGAGCGCCAGCAACTCGTCGCGCGATTCGGGCAGCGCGAGCCACGCCGCGCCGTCGAGCGCGTGCGCCTTGACGCCTTTGCGGTGCAGCTCGCCGATGACGCCGGCGAGCGCGGCGCTCCGGGGCTCGTCGTTCCAGTCACCGAGGCTCTTGTCGCCTTCCTGGTGCGGGAGCTGGAGGTACACCTCCGTCAACTTCCACCGGTCGATGGTCGCGAGCAGCCGCTGCCGCCACTCCGAGCCGGGCGCGTAGAGCTCCTTCGTGTTCCAGACCCAGAGGCCGGCCTTCGGGGAGCCTTCGGGCGCGGGGCCGGCCGCGCTCACGAACACCGGGGGAGCGCTACCGGCCTTGCCGAGAACGACGATCTCCTCGAGCTCGAGCGTTCCGCTTCCCGCCTTCGTCAGGTCGATCACGAGCGACCGGAGCTTCGAGAGGTCGAGCGTCGAATCGGGGAGCGGGAGCACGCGGAGCCAGGTTCCGTCCGGGTCGGCCGCACCTTCGAGAGTCCCGACGACGACGCTCGCGTCGTTCTTCGCGCCCTTGTCGTCGCTGATCTTGACGATGCCGCGCGGAATGCCGCGCCCGCGGATCGCAATCGACGCCAGGCCGCGCGCGTCGGCACCCGCCTCCGGGTCGTCGAGCCACGAGGCCGGGGCGAGCGAGAGCCAGAAGCCGCCGTAGCTCTTCGCATCGTCGAGGTTCGCGGTAATCGCGAGACGCGTCGACGCGGCGTCGCGCACTCGCTCTCCCCAGACCTTCGCGCCGCGGCCCGCGAAGAACCCGAAGCGGTTGCCGAGCGGCTCGATCGGCCCGGCCTCGAAGTCGGCGACCCGAGCGGGGAACGCCATCGCCGCGGGAGCTTTGCGAACCGTGGGGCAACGCGACGCGCGCTCCTGCAACTCGCGGATCGAGCCGGCGCGTAGCCGGCCGCGCTGTCCCCGCGAGATGTGGATTTCCCGGACTCCTTCGAGCGACGGAACGCCCCAGGCGCCTAACGGAAGCGGCACGACGGCCCACGAATCGGAGAGCGTCGCGGGGAGCGCGACGACGTCGACGGCCGGCGGCGCGTCCAGGGGCGGTGTGATCGCGAGCGCCGACGGATCGGCACCCGGCGGGAGCGGCAGCCAGAGCCCGTCGGTGACCGGGTCGGCGCCGGACAGGAGCGCCGTGGCCCCGCGCCGGAAATCGCCGAGCTCGACGGTGCGGCCGTGGAGACCGGCGGCGCGAACGCGCAGCCAGGTGCGGGATGCGGTTTGGGGCGCGCTCTGCGACGGGGTCTGCAGCGACGTTTGCGGCGAGGCTTGCGAGGTCAGGAGCAGGGTTGCGGTCGCGAGCAGGGCAACTGGGATCGGCTTTCGCCCGCCCGGCGCCCGGTGCGCACCCCGGAGCGATTCGACAGGCAGCCTCCGGTGTATGAGAGCCATCGCGTCCTCTCCTGTTCTTCGTGGTCGATCATATCGCCGGGGAGCCGCGGAGGGGGCGGTATCCGACCGGGTGGGTTGGCGCGGCCCAGCCTGAACACCCGCCGTTTCCGACTCGTTGCACGCGAATCGTCGCGGAGAGTCGTAGTATCTGCCCCGATCATCGCGCCCGGCCCACGGGGCGACATTCGAGAGGATCCATCCATGCATTCGAAACTGTTGACCGTCGCGTGCGCGGCAATCGTCACCGTCCTGATGTTCCACGGAGACGTTCGCGCGGACGACTCCAGGTCCGGCGCCACGCCTCCCGCTCCCGCTTCCCGGTTCGGAGCGTGGGGCATCGACCTCGCCGGGATGGACACGTCCGTCAGGCCTGGTGACGACTTCTTCCGCTTCGTGAACGGCAAGTGGGCCGACACGACACAGATCCCGCCCGACAAGGTGCGCTACGGCGCATTCGAGACGCTGCGCGACAAGTCGGAAGCCCGCGTTCGCGAGATTCTCGACCGCTGGGCCGCCGACAAGGCGCTCAAGCCGGGCTCGGACGAGGCGAAGGTCGCAGCGACGTATCGCACCTTCCTCGACGAGGCGAAAGCCGAGGAGTTAGGCCGCAAGCCGATCGACGGGCATCTCGACGCGATCCGCGGCGCGAAGAGCCACGACGACGTCGCGCAGCTCATGGCGCGCACCAACGCCGGTTTCGGCCGGTCGCTCTTCGGCCAGGCAGTCTACGACGACGCGAAGAACCCGGAGCTCTACACGCTCTATGTCTCGCAGTCAGGTCTCGGGCTCGCCGATCGCGAGTTCTACCTGCGAGAGAACTTTGCGCCGCAGAAGGAGCGCTACCAGCAATACGTCGCCGACATGCTCCGTCTCGCGGGCTGGGACGAGGCCGAGCAGCACGCGGCCGCCATCGTCGCGCTCGAGACGAAGATCGCCGAGGCGCACTGGACGAGGGCCGAGAGCCGCGACCGTGACAAGACCTATACCCCGATGACCGTCGCGGAGCTCGAGAAGAACGCCCAGGGCTTCCCGTGGAAGCTCTACTTCAAGGAGTCGGGGCTGGAAAAGGCGCCGCGTGCCGTGGTCCGGCAGAACACCGCGCTGCCGAAGCTCGCGAAGATCTACTCCGAGACGCCGGTCGACACGCTGAAAGCCTGGCAGGCGTTCCATCTCGCCGACAACGCGGCGCCGATGCTGTCCAAGACCTTCGTCGACACGCATTGGGAGTTCCGCCAGAAGTTTCTCAACGGCGCCGAAGAGCAGCGCCCGCGCTGGAAGCGCGCGGTCGGCGCGGCGGAAGGGGCGCTCGGTGAGGCGATCGGCCGCACCTACGTCGTCGAGAACTTCCCGCCCGAGTCGAAGCAGAAGATGGAAAAGCTCGTCTCCGACCTTCGCACGGCGTTGAAGGGACGGATCGAGAAGCTCGAGTGGATGAAGCCGGAGACGAAGACGAAGGCGCTCGAGAAGCTCTCGAAGTTCGGCCTCAAGATCGGCTATCCGTCCAAGTGGCGAGACTACTCGAAGCTCGAAGTGAAGGAAGGCGACCTGTTCGGAAATGCCGAGCGCGCCGCGAGGTTCGAGTGGGGGTACGACGTGAGCCGCATCGGCAAGCCTGTAGACGAGGAAGAGTGGGGGATGACGCCGCAGACGGTCAACGCCTACTACTCGCCGACGAAGAACGAGATCGTCTTTCCTGCCGCGATCCTGCAGCCTCCGTTCTTCGACACTAAGGCCGACCCCGGGGTGAACTACGGCGCGATCGGCGGGGTCATCGGCCACGAGATCACGCACGGCTTCGACGACCAGGGGCGCAAGTCCGACGGCGACGGCGTGCTCCGCGACTGGTGGGCGAAGGAAGACGCGGAGAAGTTCGAGGCGCAGGCGGCGAAGCTCGGCGCGCAATACGAGGCGTTCGAGTTCAAGGAGCTGCCTGGGATGCACCTGACTGGCAAGCTCACGATGGGCGAGAACATCGGAGACCTCGGCGGAGTCCTGCTCGGGCTCGAGGGCTACCGGCTGTCGCTCGGCGGCAAGCCGGCCCCCGTGATCGACGGCTTCACCGGAACGCAGCGCGTCTTCATGGGATGGGCGCAGGTATGGCGCACGCTCTACCGCGACGACTCGCTCAGGCAGCAGATCGTCAACGGTCCGCACTCGCCGGGCCAGATCCGCGCCTTCGCGCCGCTCCGCAATGTCGATGCCTGGTACGAGGCGTTCGACGTGAAGGAAGGCGACAAGAACTACGTGAAGCCCGAGGATCGTGTAAGGATCTGGTAGACGGAGAACGCGAAACGCGGAACGATGAAGGCCCCGGCGCAAGCCGGGGCTTTTTCGTGACGTGGCGCGGGCACTCCTGCCTGCGCTTCGCCCCGCAATGCGGGGCGACCTTCGAAATCCGGAGTGTGTCTCGACAGGGCGGCGCTTCGCGCCGCACGCAGACAAGAGTGTCTGCGCCACACCCCAGCCGGTGGCCGCCCTGCGATAGCATTCGCACAAACAATCGGAGGCACGAATGCGGAAGCTCGCGCTTTGCGTCGCAATCGTCATGACGACCACACTATCGGCACAGCAGCTCGATCTCGGGAAGCTCAGGAAGGGGCAGAAGCTCCACGGCTTCCGCGTGGAGGCGATCTACCTCAACGACGCCGACCAGCCGTTCGGCGGACGGTTCGTGCACGAGCGCAGCGGCTTCACGCTCGACGCTCTCCAGATCGAGACCGCTCCACAGGGGTTCATCTGGGTCAACACCTTCCCGACGTCCGACAAGGGTGAGCCGCACACGCAGGAGCACCTGCTCCTCGGCAAGGGCAACGTCGGCCGCGCCGTGGCGAGCCTCGAGTCGATGACTCTCACCGCGTCGTCCGCGTTCACCGACCAGTGGAAGACCTGCTACCACTTCAACACGTCGGCCGGCCCGGAGGTCTACTACCTTCTCTTCGAGCGACAGCTCGACGCGCTCCTGCATCCCGACTACACGGACGAGGAGATCCGGCGCGAGGTCCGGAATTTCGGCGTCAGCTCCGACCCGAAGAGCGGCGTACTCCGCCTGGAGGAGAAAGGGACCGTCTACAACGAGATGGTCAGCTCGTCCGACCGGCCGACGCGGAAGCTCTACGACGCGGCGCTCGACCTGGCATGGGGAGAGAAGCACCCGCTCTCGTTCAATGCGGGAGGTGCGCCCGCGGCGATCCGGCAGATGACGCCGCAGGACATCCGGACCTTTCACGCGGAGACGCATCATCTCGACGCGATGGGGATGATTGGCGCGTACCCGCGCTCGATGCCTCTCGGAGAGGTGCTCGCGCGCTCGGCGAAGATCCTCGACGGGCTGCGCGATTCGAAGGAGGGCCCGCGCGCGAAGATCAGAAACGAGGCGTCGCTTCCGCCGCCGTCGAGCGCGCCCGCGGGGACGGTGAAGCTGGTGAAGTACCCGCTGCAGAACGAGTCGCAACCATCGCCTGTCGCGCTCGTCTGGCCTGCGAACCGCAAGCTCGATCCGTCCGACGCGCTGCTGCTCGAGCTCTTCCTCGAGAACGTCGCCGGAGATCCGACGACGAATCTCTACAAGCTCCTCGTCGACAGCCGGACGCGTACGGTCGATCTCGGCGCGCAGGGTGTCTTCGCGTGGAGCTTCCGCGACCAGGGCCGCCCGTTCGTCATCGGCATCAGCGACGTCGCCGCCGCGAATCTGACGGAGGAGAAGCTGCGGTACGTGCGCTCGAAGGTGGTGGCCGAGCTCGAACGGATCGCGTCGTGGAAGGACGGATCGCCGGAACTTGCGGAGTTTCAGAAACGGATGCGGTCCCGCGTCGTGGAGACGCGCCGCGGGCTCGCGAAGTTCGTGAACTCGCCTCCCGGCTTCGGCTCGCGCTCGACCGGCTCCGGATGGGTCGATCAGCTCCTCGAGCTCGAGAGTGCGGGCTCGTTCGAGCGTTCCGTGACGAGGAAGCCGCAGCTCGCGGCGATCGAGAAGGCGCTCGCAGGCGAGAAAAACATCTGGCGGCAGAAGCTCCGCGAGTGGAAGGTGACGGGCGCCGAGCCCGCGATCGTCGCGGCGAAGCCCGACGCCGCGTTGCTCGCGAGCGACGCGAAGGAGCGGGAGGAGCGCATCGCCGCAGAGCTCGCGACGCTGAAGACGAAGTACGCGGTGAGCGACGACCAGGAGGCGATCCGTCGCTTCGATGCCGACTACGATGTCGCCACCGCGGAGCTCGAGCGGATCGCGAAGCAGGTCAAGCCGCCGAAGTTCCTCGACGCGCCTCCGCTCGGTCTCGACGACGAGCTCGTCTGGGCTCAGTCGAAGACGAAGAACGGCGTACCGCTCTTCGCGGCCTCGTTCGAGTCGATGTCGAGCGCGACGACGAGCCTCGCGCTGAAGGTCGACGGGATCGCGACGGAAGACCTCTTCCTTCTCTCGATCCTCCCGAGTCTTCTCACCGACGCGGGCGTGATCATCGACGGGAAGCCGGTGAGCTTCGAGGAAATGAGCGAGCGGCAGCGCAACGAGATCCTCTCGCTCGACGCCGCGTTCAGCTCCGATTTCAGGACGGGCCGCGCCGAGCTGATGCTCACCGGCGCCGGGAACGACATGGCCGAAGCGCGGAAGGCGATCGACTGGATGCGCATCGTGCTCACGTCTCCAGACTGGAGGCCGGAAAATCTGGCGCGGCTGCGCGATCTCGTCGACCAGCGTGTCGCCGCGCTGCGAAACCGCCAGCAGGGATCGGAAGAATCTTGGGTGAACGATCCCGCGGACTCGTTCCGGCGGCAGGACGACCTCGCGCTGCTCGCGACGTCGACGTTTCTCACGCGCGCGCACAACGCGCACCGCTTGCGCTGGCTTCTCCGGGAGGCGGGTGACGAGGCTGCGGCCTCGTCGATCAGCGCATTCCTGAAGGGCACGGGCGAGAGTGCGAAGGGGGCGTCGCGGGCAGAGCTCGCGGCGCTCGCGAAGGCGCTCGCTTCCGGTGAGTTCGGGTCGGTTCCTTCGAAGTTCGCGCCGATTGCGACCTCGTTCTCCACGCTCGCCGAGCCTGCGCGTTCGAATGCGATCGAGGCAGGGAGGGACCTCGACCGCCTGCTGTCGGAGCTGCCCGACGAGAGCATGGCCGCCGACTGGGCCTACCTGTGCGATCAAATGTCGCGCGATCTGGCCGTCAGGCCTGCCGACGCGCTCGCGCGGCTCGATGCCGTCCGCCGGACATTGCTGCGCGCGGGCGATGCGCGGCTCGTGTTCGTCGGGTCGAGCGCGGCGCGCAAGGAGCTCGACGCCTCGATCGGCCAGCTGGCCGGAGCGCTCGCCGAAGGCTCGGCGGGGAAGGCCGCGCGCCCGAAGACGCTGCTGGTGCGCGAGCGTCTCGCGAGGCGCAGCCCCGAAGCGAAGGACGCGTTCTTCGTGGGACTCGTCGCGCCGCAGCTCAAGGGAGGCGTGCACATCCACTCCGTGAGCGCCTGGAACTACGCCGATCGCGAGCGCGACGAGCTGCTCGACTTCCTGGCGTCGCGACTCTACGCGGGTGGCGGGGCGCACGGCATCTTCATGAGGACGTGGGGCGCGGGGCTCGCGTACAGCAACGGCTTCCGGGGAGGGCTCGCTGCGGCGAATTTCGGCTGGTACGCCGAGCGGACGCCGGAACTGCCGGAGACGTTGAAGTTCGTGATCGACACCGTGAAGAACGCGCCGCGCGAGCCGGAGCTGGTCGAGTACGCGATCGCGGGAGCGTTCGGCGGCTCGCGCGCCGCCTCGGCGTACGAGACGCGCGCGATGGCGATGGCGAACGACATCGAGGCAGGCTGGACGCCCGAGACGGTTGCCGGCTTCCGCAAGGCGATACTCGCGCTCCGCGGTGAGCCGGGGCTGAGCGACATCCTCTTCGACAGGATGTCGGGAGTCTATGCGCGAGTGCTTCCCGGTCTCGGCTCGAGCGTCACGAAGGGGCGCGAACCGGTCTTCTTCGTGATCGGCAACGACAAGCAGATCGACGCGTGGCAGCAGTATCTCCGGGGCGTTGAAGGCGAGGCCACGCGCGTCTGGAAGCTCTACCCGCGAGATTACTGGATGGAGTGATGGGCACGGGCCGGCGCCTGACGTCGACGCGTTGATCCGGATTGACGGCGCCGTCCCTCCCGCGCCCTCTCTCGCGCTCACCCGAAGGCTGAATTGATCCGCTTCGCTTCCTTGATCACGAGTCCGAAGCCTGCGGCCGAGGCGTCACTCCGGAGCTTCTCGATGCGGCGTCGCGCCGAGGCGCGGTCACCCGAGAGCAGCTCGAGCTCTGCCGTGACGAGCGAGGCGTCGAGCGACAGGGCGAAATTGCCGCGCGCCTGCAGCTGCTGCGAGACAGCCCGAAGTTCCCGGACGAGGGAAGGAGTTGACGTGCCCCTCGCGACGGCAACTCGGCCGCGTTCGATTGCGATGCGGCTCTTCACGTCGGCGCTCTCACTCGTCGCAGCGATCCGCGCGGCGGTCTCGACTTCCTTCTCGGCGTCCGCGGGCTTCGCTCCGGCGAGCGCGATGCGCGCGAGCAGCAGTCGCGCCGCCACGGTCTCGTCGGCGCGGTGTTGCGCTTCGAAGATGGCCAGCGCCGACCTCGCGAGGGTTCGCGTCTCGTCCAGCTTCCTCTCCTCGAATGCGACGGACGCGAGGAGCAGCATCGAGTCGGGAATCGTGAACTCCTCCTTCACCTTCTTCCGGAGCTCGAGCGCGGCCGTGGCCTTGCGTCGCGCCTCCGGCAATTCTCCGAGCGCGAGTCGAACGCTGCCGATCGACGCGAGGACGTAAGCGCGGTTGCTCGGGTCGTCGGCGAAGATCGCGAGCGCCGCGTCGAAGTTCGTCAGCGCCTCGCGAAGGCGTCCGACGTGACGATACAGCTCGCCGAGGTTCGCGGATAGAGCGCCGACCTGGCTCTTGTCGCCGATTTCCCGGGCTCGCGCGAGCGCCTCGACGTACGCCCTCTCGGCCTGCTGGAAGTCGCCCCTGAGCTGATGGGCGTTCCCGAGGATTCCGAGAGCCCAGGTCTCGTTGGGTCGGTCGTCGATCTCCCGGAAGATCACGAGAGAGCGACCGACGAGTTCGATCGCCTCGTCGTTCTGCCCGAGGTTCGACTTGAGGCCGCCGATGTTGGTGAGGGTGATGGCCGCGCCGGAGCGGTTGCCGATCTCCTCGTAAAGCTGGAGAGCCTTCTCGCTCAGGCGGATCGAGCCGACGACGTCGCCGGCGTTTCTCATCGTCGACGCGCGCCGTCGCCATACCTTCGCGAGTGACGCGCGGTCACCGACCTCCCTGAAGACTGCCTCGGCCTCGTCGAACGCTGCGAAGGCCTCTTCGGCCCTGGCGACATTCGTGAGAGCCCCTCCCTCGACGAGCCGCGCCTCGGCGTAGAGCAGGCGGGCGCCGCGTTCCTTCGCCTTCGCGGCCGCGGCCGCGGCGCTCTTCTGCTGGCCTGCGAAGTCTCCCAGCCCGTCCTTCACCATGGCCTCGGCGAGGTCGATGCGGGGGTCGGAGCCTAACGGAGCCCGGATCTTCCGAAGCTCCGCGATCGTCGAGAGCGCCGCCGGGGCGCGCCCGCCGCGCAGCTGGACCTCCGCCAGGCGAAGGCCGTGCTCGATCTCGTCCGGGAAGAAGGTCGCGAGCGAGCGGCAGATCTCCTCGGCGCGCGCCCAGTCGCCCGTCGCGATGCGATAGCCGGCCTCGATCTCGAGACGCTCCTTCCTGGGGAGACCCGCCGACAGGTCGAAGGCGAGCCTGGCCTCCGCGATCTGCTTCTTCTCGTAGCCGAGAAGCCTCCAGGCGTCGGCGAGGGCGGCGTGGCCGAGGGGGAACGCCGGGTCGGCGGCGACCGTGCGCTCGAAGAGCTCCCTCGCGCCGATGGCGTCGCGGGCGCGCAGCTTGTCGAGCCCCGCGGCGTAGTCGCGGCTCGCGGCAGCGCTCGCGGGGAGCGACGAGCGGGCGGCAGCCTCCGAGTCGGGCGATGGAGCAGGGGCGCCTAACGAGGCGCGCAGGCGAGATCCGTTCCGGCTCACCATGTCGAAGAGCTCCGACTCTTTCGCGCTGTCGGAGATGGAGGCGATCGTCTCCCCGTCGCTGGTTCTCTGGAGTCGCAGGTCGATCCGGATCTGCGGCGCGTCCGCGGAGAGAACGACGTACGAGCCGGTGACCACGTAGTCGGCGTCGGCGTGGGCGCGAATCCGCGCGAGGCTCTCCCTGCCGTGACTCTCGACGTCGCCGAGCGCGAGGTCCGTCTTCATCCGGTTGACGTCCTCGCCCGAGAGGGTGCGGAGCGATTCTCCCGCCGCGAGCTCGGTCGTGAACATCTCCGCGAGCGCGGTGGAGAGCCAGCGCGAACCGCCGGAGCCTGACAGGTCGCGAAACCCAAGCACGGCAATCGTGGTGCGCACGCGCGGCGAGATGGCTGCGCTCGACGGGCCGGCCACGGGATCGGGTACGGGCCGGGATTGCCGGACGAGGACGACGACCGCCAGGACGAGGAGGACCGCGAGCAGGGCGGCGACCGGCGCGAATCTCCGACTTCGCGTCGGCTCGGGGGAGGGGAGGCTCGGAAGCGACGCGTCGGGAGACTCGAGGAGGCGCCGGACCTCGCGCGCGCTCTGCACGCGATCCTGCGGCCGGCGCGTGAGGCAGCGGTCGATCACCGCCTCCCACCGCGGGTCGCAGTTCTCGACGCTGCCCGACAGCGGGCGCGGCGACTGCCGAAGCCGCGCCAGCGCCACGGCGATCGGGGTGTCGCCTTCGAACGGCAGGCGGGCCGACAGCATCTCGTACATCACGCAGCCGAGCGCGTAGACGTCGACGAGCGAGGTGATCTCGCCTCCCTCGACCTGCTCCGGCGCCATGTAGGCGGGAGTGCCGAGCACCTGGTCGGGGTGCGTGAGGCGCGCGGCCTCGCCGCCCGCGGCGCGGGCGAGCCCGAAGTCGGCGACCACCGCGCGGACACCACCGGCGGAATCGGCGACCAGCATCACGTTCGCGCTCTTGAAGTCGCGATGCACGATGCCGGTGGCGTGCGCAGCGTCGAGCCCGTCGCAGATCTGCGCAACGATCGGCAACGCCTCCCGAGGGGTGAACGGTCCCTTCTGGCGGATGCGGCGGGAGAGCGTCTCGCCGCGCAGCAGCTCCATCGTCACGTAGGTGAGCGATCCGCCCTCGCCGGTCTGGGTGCCGAGATCGAAGACGCGACAGACGTTAGGGTGGGTGATTCTGCGCGCGATCTGAACCTCGCGGCGGAAGCGCGCGAGCGCGGCGGGATCTTCGTCGAGCGCGGCACGCGTGGTCTTGAGCGCCACGTGTTCGTGGAGCTCGAGGTCGAACGCCTCGTGGACCTGTCCCATCCCTCCTTCGCCGATGAGACGCTCGATCCTGTAACGGCCGCTCACGATCGATCCGGGAGCGAGC
>JAMPYE010000592.1 GCA_023700825.1 Thermoanaerobaculia bacterium
ACCTGATCACGCAGCTCAAGCAGAGCATGAACAGTCTGCTCAGCCAACTCGACCAGCAGCTCGAAAAGCCGTCGTCCGAGGTTTCGTCCGCCACGCCGATGTTCGCCGACGCGGAAGAGGTCGACGACATCGAGGCGGTCTTCGGAAACGACCCGCAGCTCTATCCCTACCTTCAGAAGATCTACTCGATCCTGAACTACTTCGATCCCGACGTCAGCCAGGATCGGATCACGCGCTCGCCCGAGGCGCGCGGGCTGCGCCTCGAGGTGTGGGAGATCGAGTCGTTCCAGAAGCTCTTCCTCGGACGCGAGAGAATGCGCGAGGCGAGCGAGGAGGTGCTCGCCCTCTTCCTGCGCGGCGCCGCGCTGCGGATGAAGGTCGAAGACGAGGCGCAGGAGATCCTCGGCGGCCGGCGCAGGGACGACGCGGGCTTCCTCGAGGAGATCGCCTCGACCCTGAGCCGCGCGAAAGAGGTCGATGTCGCCTTCGGCGAAAGCCTCAACGACAGCCCGTTCGGGTTGAGCCCGAAGATGGTGCACCGCCTCTACCGCTCGCGCCTCCGCCTGATGCGCGCGTTCTCGGGTCTCTGGCTTCTCTACGACAAGGAGACGAGCCTCGAGGATCGGATGGACGGCTTCACGCAGCAGTAGCTGACCCCTTCCGCGCCCTCGATTCCCAGCTCGTCAAATCGTCAAGTCGCTAATTCGGTAAATCGGTAAATCGGTAAATCGTCAAGTCTCGCTCTCCATCGCAGGACTTAGCGATTTAGCGAATTACCGATTTAGCGATTTAACAAATTAGCGATTTAATGAGGCGGCGAATTCATCGGACAAGGAGCCCACCACCTTGAAGATCTGCAGAATCGACGGCCCCGTGCCGCGTATGGCCGTGCTCGACGAGCGCGGCGTCCATCGCCTTCCCGACTTTCACTGGGGAGATCCGTCGATCGTCCCGGCGGGCGACCCGATGCCGCTCGACGAGGCGAAGCTGCTCGCTCCAGTGACGCCGGGCAAGATCGTCGCGGTCGGGCGCAATTACGCGGAGCACGCGAAGGAGCTGGGGAACGAGGTTCCCTCCGAGCCGATCCTCTTCCTCAAGCCTCCGTCGTCGCTGCTCGCTCCGGGCGGGGCGATCGAGATGCCTGCGGCGTCGAGCCGCGTCGATTTCGAAGGCGAGCTCGCGATCGTCATCGGGCGGCGCGCGAAGAACGTCGATGCGGCGAGGTGGCGGGAGTTCGTGTTCGGCTTCACCTGCGCGAACGACGTCACCGCGCGCGATCTTCAGAAGAAGGACGTCCAGTTCACGCGAGGCAAGAGCTTCGACACCTTCTGCCCTCTCGGGCCGTGGATCGAGACCGACCTCGATCCTTCGGACCTCGCCATCCGCACCCGCGTGAACGGCGAGTCGAAGCAGGACGGCCGCACCTCGCAGATGGTCTTCCAGCCCGCGGCGTTGATCGCGTTCATCAGCTCGATCATGACGCTCGAGCCGGGCGACGTGATTCTCACCGGCACTCCGTCTGGAATCGGCCCGCTCGCGGACGGAGACACGGTCGAAGTCGAGATCGACGGGATCGGAACGCTGCGGAACCACGCGCGGCGGAGCTGAGCGCAATGGGGGAGCAGCAGGAAGCCTCGCTCTTCGCGACAGCCGTGCGTGCGTTTCCTCTGCTTCGAAAGGTCGAGCCTCGCGGCTATCTGGTAGGCGGTGCGGTGCGCGACCTGCTGCTCGGGCGGGAGCCGCGCGACGCCGACGTCGCGATTCGCGGCGCCGCCGATGCCGCGTCGCGGTTCGCGAAGGACGCCGGTGCGCGAATGGTGCGGCTCGGCGCCGAGCCGTTCGAAGTCATCCGCGTCGTCGCACGGGGAGCCATCTACGATTTCGCGGAGATCGTCGGCGATACGATCGAAGCGGATCTGGGGCGTCGTGACTTTACGATCGGCGCGATCGCCCTTCCGCTCGCGCCGCCGCACGAGCTCGTCGACCCGTTCGGGGGACGTCGCGACCTCGAGAGTGCGACGCTCCGCACGGTTCGCGAGTCGAACTTCAGCGACGATCCTCTCCGTGTCGTGCGCGGCCTGCGGCTCATGGCGGAGCTCGCGCTGACGATCGATCCCGCGACGCTCGACGCGATGCGACGATACGCGAGGCAAGCCGTCGACGTCGCACCCGAGCGCCTCGGCGTCGAGTGGCTCGCGCTGCTGTCGGCGTCGAGCGCCGAGGCGCTCCACTCCGCGCTCGCGCTCGTTCGCGAGCTGGGGCTCGAGCTCTCGTTCGCCGGCGCGCCGCTCGAAGAAGCGGCCATGGAGGCCGCGGTGAGCGTGGGCGGGAGCGACCCGGTGACACGCCTCGCTGCGCTCGCGCTTCTCGGTGACGGGGACGCGCTATGCGCGACGTCGATGCGTCTCGGGCTTGGCGCCTCGCGCGTCGACGCGGTCAAGCGCGCCGCGGGACTCGCGAGGCGGCTCGCCGAGGCTGCGCCGGCTGCCGCGGTCGATCGCGTCGCGCTCCACGACGCGGGCGAGGAGGCGACGCGTCGAGCGATTGCGCTGCTGCGGGCGACGGGCCGGCGCGATGTCTCGGACGAGCTCGGCAGCCTGGTCTCACGTGATGGCGTCGCGATCTTCGCGATGCGCCCGCTCCTCGACGGAGACCGGATCGGGGCCGAGACCGGAATCGCGCCCGGTCCGCGCATCGGTGCGATTCGCCGCGCGCTTCTCGAAGCGCAGCTGCGGGGCGAGATCGGGAACGAGGCAGAGGCGCGGGAGTTCGTGCTCGAGAAGAGTATCGAGCGCTGAGTGGAGCCGCGAAGCGCCTCTAACAACTAACAACTGACGACTAACAACTCCCCCGCCCCCCTACCGCGTCAGCTCGATCTTCACGTCGCCGGCGGTGACGAGCACGGAGACGACGTAGGCGCCGCCTTCGTTGAGGTAGTGCGCCTTGCCCGCGAGGATGCCGTCCTTTTCGATGATGCGGTCGCCGAGGTTGAGGTCGAGGTCACCGACACGGGCTCGCGCGATGAGCTCCTTGACCGAGGACTTCGGCATGGAGAGCTTCACGTCGCCGGCCCGGAGGCCGATGTCGACGTGGCCGAGCATTCCGGAGGCGTCGATCTCTCCGCCGCTCATGCGG
>JAMPYE010000593.1 GCA_023700825.1 Thermoanaerobaculia bacterium
GATGCTGAGGATTGCGCCGGGTTGATGCCTGCCCGCGAGCACGCGACTGACCCAGAGTTCCGTCACGGTTCTCACTCCGCCGGCGGGAGTCAGCTCGGAGCGGCTGTCGAGAACGGTTCCCGTGACGATGGATCGCGCGCGGCGGACGAGGGTGTCGTCGTCGGGAATGATGAACGTCCCGGCGCCCGCGCTGCATGCGAGCAGCATGGCAAACGCGGCGGCGGCGAACGGCGTTCGATGTCTGGGCACTCGTGTCATCTCCGCATCGACCTCGGTGACGTCCGCAAAGAGTAGCGCACCCGCAGAATCTGCCGGCATTCGCGGCAGATCAGGAGCCCGAGACTCTCAACTACCGAAACGCGAGCGATGGCATTCCGCACGCCACCGCGAAGCGCCTTCGCGCGGCGCGGCCGAAGAACATCCCGGAAACCTCTACCGCGGGATGATTTCGCCGGGACCCGGAGAAGGGTCGACCTGCTTCGGCGCGGACGGCGCGGTCAGCTTGCGCCAGAAGAAGACGACGCCGACGACGCCGACGGCGGCGGCGATCCAGCTCATGACGGTTCCGGTGCGCCCGAAGAGCTCGGGGTACTTCACGAGGTTGTAGATCACGACGCCGGTGACGCCGCCGAACAGGAGCATCCGCACCGCGAAGAAGAAGCGGAACTGGCGGCCGCGGCGGATCGAGTCGCTCCAGAGAAGCCAGAGCATCACGGTCAGCGCCGCGAGCGGCATCATCTCGATCGGCATCAAGATCCGGTCACTCCGTCGTACGCATCTTCGTCGTAGCCGAAGACGACCGTGCGCCCCTTCACGACGACGGGGCGCCGCAGCAGGTTCACGTCGGTCATCATCAGGTCGATCGCCTCGCGCTTCGTCAGCGTCCGCTTGTTCAGGCCGAGCTCCTTGTACTTCGGGCTGCGCTTGTTCAGCGCCTCGTCGAGGTTCTTCTCCGTGATCCACGCCTCCAGCTGCGCGCGCGTGGGTGCGTCCTTTGCCAGGTCGTGCTTGTCGAGCTCCACGTTCTTACCGTCCAGGTAAGTGACTGCCTTGCGGCAGGACGTTCAGCTCGGCTTGAGGTACATCGTGATTCGTGGCTGCGCCATCATCGCTCCTTTGCGTTCAACACAACGAATGCTGAACGCAGAATGCAGAATGAGGAACGAAGAAAGCAACCCGTCCCACCTTCTTCATTCGTCGTCCTGCATTCTGCATTCAGCGCTAGTTGCGTCTCACCTTTCCCACCACGGCTTCTCCTCCCCTTCCGCGGCCGCGGGCTTCGGCGCGGCGGCGGGCTTGCCGTGGATCTCCGCGATCATCTCCTGGATGTACGGCGTGCAGGAGCCTCCGCAGTAGCCGGTGGTCGCCCCCGTTTTCGCGGCGACCTGCGCGATCGTGGTCGCCCCTTCCCGCACCGCCCGCTCGAGCGTCTTGTACTTGACGTTCTTGCAGCGGCAGACGGTCTTGAGCCCGCGGATCGCCGGGTGCAGCGTCTTCAGTGCCTCGCGATCGTCTTCTTCCATGCCGACCGGGAAGAACAGTGGGGGATGGCGGGGGCTTCCACGGGGGAGGCAAAAGGCGAGAGGCGAGAGGCGAAAGCAGACTGCCTTGTAGCGAAGGCGTCCCGCCTTTGCCGATTCACGCAGCCTCGACCGCAGCTGGCCAGCCGTTCGTATCCCGCTACACGGGCAAGGCGAGACGCCTTGCCTACTCATCGCCTCTCGCCTCTCGCCTGCCTTAGCTGAATTCCCTCCACTGCTCCCCGACCGACGAGATGAACTCGCGTCTCGGGGCCCAGCCGAGGTGCTGGCGGGTCCAGGCGCTGGAGACGTGCTGGTCGAGCAGAAGCGCGTCGGCGAACGCGCCCATCTGCAGGCGGGCCGTGTCGGGAGGGATCGCGACGATCGTCGACTTGCTCCCCTTCGCGCGGACGACTGCGTCCGCCATTTCGCGTAGCGTCGCGCGCGTGTCGTCGACGGCGTGGAGGATGCCTGTCGCGCGCTGCTCGATCGCGAGCCGGTAGCAGTCGACGAGGTCGGTGAGATCGACCATTGCCCAGCGGTTCGTGCCATCGCCGACGATCTCGACGGGCCGGCCGTCGCGAGCCGCCTCGAACCAGCCGCGCAGCAGGCTTTGCGAGCGCCCGTAGATGCATCCGGGCCGGATGACCGCGGTGTCGAACCCGTCGCGGCTCGCCTCGAGGACGATCCGCTCGTGCTTCGGCCGCCAGGCGGCGTACGCGACCGGCTCGGGCGGCATCGCCTCGTCGTCGACAGCCGGGCCTGCGTTGCCGAGCACCCACGTGCCGGAGGTGTAGATGAAGTAGCGCCCGCCGTGGCGGAAGCGTGTGAGGGCCTCGATGGCGTTCTCGTCGTTGAGAACCTTGTCGGCGTCGTCGCTCAGCGCGGTGTGGACGTAAACCTCGTTCGCCTCGATCTCGGCAAGGTGGTCGAGGATGGTCCCGAGCGTCCCCTCGACGAGCTTCACGCCCGCCTCGCGCAGCGCGCCGGCGGGGCGGCCCGCGCGAACGAGCGCCGTGACCTCGTGGCCGCGCGCGCGGAGGTCGAGCGCGACGGCCGAGCCGATGTATCCGGTTGCCCCCGTGATGAAGATCTTCATGTCGAGCCTCCCTGACCGCTGGCGCGGAATTGAGAATTGGAGAATTGAGAATTGAGGGATTTCAACATCACCGGGATTTTCCTCATCCGAGCTATGTTCGTCGCCATACGACGCTCCGGGGCGTACGGCCCCTCGATCAACGTACGATCCCGCTCGTATCCGTGAGGTGAGCCGCCTCACCTCTCGCCGGGACAGCGCTCACTCGTCGCGCTTCGGCCACGCCACCACGATCGTGATCGAGATGACCACGAGAGCCAGAACGATCACACAACCGAGCGAGAGCATGAGAACATTTTATCCGGTCGCGGGCCGGGCGCGAGGAGCCAGAGTCGACCTCACCCCTCCCACGATGACATCTCCCAATTCTCGATTCTCCAATTCTCAATTCGGCTCACGTGTCCGAGAGCTTCGCGGATGAGCGCCCCACGAATCGCCGTCGTCATCCCCGCGCTCGACGAGGAAGCGTCGATCGAGGCGGTGCTGCGCTCCATCGACCGGGCACTCGTGGCGCAGA